>DASURM010000482.1:0-9168 GCA_036280035.1 Burkholderiaceae bacterium
GTCACCCGCGGGGCTAGCGTGCGTGCCGGCGGCGGCGGTGGCGCGTGCGCCGGCGCGGGCCTGGCGGGCGACGCCGTCGCCACCGGCGGCACGGTCTCCGGCGATGTGGCGCCGCGCGGCGGCAGCGCGTCGGGAGCGCCGCCGAGGCAGATGCGCGCGGCCTTCGCACGCAGCGCCCGCCACGTGGCGTCGGCCGCGGCCGGTGGCCCGCCCGACGCGGCGCTCACGGCTGGGGCGATCGCGGTCGCGCGCGCCTGCAGCGCCGCGAGCGCGTCGCGGCAGGCGCTCGAATGCATGTCGGCCTCCGACGCCCACGCGCACGGCGCCAGCAGCAACAGCACGAACGCAGCACGGGCCATGGCAGTTCGAGCGCGCCGCCGCGCCAAGGTTCGGTGCGCCGCCGCCCCCGCCCGCGCGTCAGGCCATCTGCACCAACTCGGCGGCGAGTTCCTTGGGCATGTCGACCATCACGTCGTGGCTGGAAGGCATCTTGACCACGCGCCAACCCGGCTTGCCCTCGACCTGCGCCGCGAAGTAGCGGAACGGGCTCGGATCCCAGCCGTCGGCCAGGATGTACAGCCGCTGCGGCACCTTCTCCAGCTTGCCGCTCAGCAGCGCCGGGCACTCGAACGTCGCCAGCGCCTGCGGCCGGCAGCGGCGGTCGACCCAGTCGCGATTGGCAGCAGCGACGTTGAACATCGCCGCCGGGATCGGCTGCATCAGGCCGCAGTGGCCCTCGGCCGCCGAGCCGCGGAACATGCCGACGAACTGCGCCGCCACCTCGGGCGGCAGCGCCTTGTTGGCCAGGCCGATCAGCGAGTCGCCGTTCTCGGGCACGAACGCGTCGAGGTACACCAGCGCGCGAATGCGCTCGGCCATGCGGTCGGCCACGCCGCTGATCACCATGCCGCCGTACGAGTGGCCGACCAGCACCACGTCGGTCAGCTCCTCCCATTCGATGCAGCCGCAGACGTCGCGGATGTGCGTCTCCAGCGTGATGTTCTCGGCCGATTGGTGGAAGCGCTCGCCGACGCCGCTGTGGGTGGGCGTGAACACGGTGTGGCCGGCCGCGCGCAACGCGGCGGCCGTGTCGCGGTAGCACCAGCCGCCGTGCCAGGCGCCGTGAACCAGAACGAAATTCGCCATGGTCGTCTCCTTGGGTTGTATGCGGGTCTGCGAGTCTGTGCCTCGTTGCGGTGCGCTGCCATCGGGTTGCCCCTAGCGTGAAGCGCCACTCTTGCGCACGAAGGGGCCGGCGCTTGCAGTCGTCGGTGCGGGCTGCAAGCCCGAGCCTGCCGTCAGCGCCCGAGGCAGACGCCGATCTGCTCGGCGCAGCGCAGCAGCGGATGATCGAGCGGCACGCACCGCGAGCGGCCGGCCACCGCGGCCAGCGGCACGCTGGTCATCGCGCCGCGCTGCCAAGCCACCATCGTGCCGAAGCGCTGCTCGCGCACCAGCGCCGCCGCCTCGTTGCCGTAGTGCGTGGCCAGCACGCGATCGAACGGCGTCGGTGCGCCGCCGCGCTGCACGTGGCCGAGCACGGTGGCCCGCACCTCGGTGTCTAGCCGTGCCTGCAGTTGCTCGCGCAGCACGTGCGCCACGCCGCCGAGCCGCACCGGCCGGCCTTCGATGCGCTGCTCGATCGTCTGCTCGCCGCCGAGCGGTTTGGCGCCCTCGGCGACGCAGATCACCGTGAAGCGTTGCTTCCGTTCGCGCTCGCGGCAACGCTCGGCCAGCGCTTCGAGGTCGTAGTCGATCTCGGGCAGCAGGATCGCGTCGGCCGCGCCGGCGATGCCGGCCTCGAGCGCCAGCCAGCCGGCGTTGCGCCCCATCGTCTCGACGATCATCACCCGGCCGTGGCTCTGCGCGGTGGTCTGCACGCGGTCGATCGCCTCGGTGATCGTGGCCACCGCGGTGTCGAAGCCGAACGAGCGCTCGGTGCCTTCGATGTCGTTGTCGATCGTCTTGGGCACCCCGACGCACGCCAACCCGCGCCGCGTCATCTCGTGCGCGATCGTCATCGTGCCGTCGCCGCCGATCGCCACCAGCGCCTGCAGGCCGAGCGCGCTCGCGTTGTCGAGCACGGCCTGCGTGGTCGCAGGCGTGGCCAGCGGGTCGAAGGAGTTTGTGGTGCCCAGCACGGTGCCGCCGCGTGCCGCGATGCCGCTGACCGAACGCCAGTCGAGCGCGCGCGTGCGCTTCTCGGCCAGGCCGAGGAAGCCATCCTCGATGCCGATCACCTCGGCCAGCTTCTGGCCGAGCAGCGATTTGGTGATCGCGCGGATCACCGCGTTCAGCCCCGGACAGTCGCCGCCGCTGGTCAACACACCCACGCGCATGCGCGTCGCTCCCCGATTGAGGCGCGGGCCACGGGCCCGCGCTTGCGAGCTTAGCGCCCCGCGCCGCAGGTGCCGCTGCGCAGCGTGCGGAAGCAGAAGTCGCCGGTCAGGCTGGAGCTCTCCCACGGCACCTGCACCCGGCCGGTCTCCTTGGCCACCGCCAGGCGCACGCGCTTGAACAGCAGTTCCACCGGCAGGCCGGGCGACTGCAGGTTCTCCAACAGGTGCTTGGTGTAGAGGCTGTGGTCCTCGCGCGGGTTGTCGAGCGCCACGCCGCCGGGCGCGGTGGAAAACGCGACCATCGAACCGAGCGGGGCTTCCACCGGCGCCAGGCCCGACGGCGCGACGCCGCGGAACTTCAGACGCCGGCCGTCGGGCCCGACGATCTCCGAGCCAGAGAACGGGTTGTTGCGGCAGGCATCGAGGATGACGACGTTGATGCCCTGCTTGATCGCGCCGAGCCGGTCGAGCAGTTCGTTCAGGTCGGCGCTCTTGCTCGGCATCTCGTCTTCGGCGCGGATCTCGGTGTCCACGGGCAGCAGGTAGTTGCGGCCCTTGATCTGCACGCCGTGACCGGCGAAGTACACCACCCGCACGTCGGCGCTCTTGCTGCGCAGCGAGAACTGCTGGAACGCTTCGAGCATCTCGCGCAGCGACGCGTCGACGCGCTCGGTGACCTCGAAGCCGAGGCTGCGCAGCGACTCGGCCACCGCCTTGGCGTCGTTGACCGGGTTCTTCAGCGTGCCGACCTTGTAGTCGGCATTGCCGATCACCAGCGCGACGCGCGATCCGGCCGCCGCGCGCGCCGGCATGGCGGCGGTCGCCAGCAGCGGCGCGAGCGCGGCGGCGCCGATCGCGGCGAGGCAGTCGCGGCGTCGAGCCATGGCCGTCGCCCCCCGCTTCAACGGCGCTCGGGCAGCGCGTCGACCCGCGCCACGCCGTCGACGATCGGGCTGGCCTTCAGCGCGGCCGCGGCGGCGGCGATGTGCGCCTCGGGGATGCGCACGTACCAGTCGCCGAGCTGGCCGGGCCCGCCGGCGAGCGAGCCGTCGACCTCGACCAGCAGCAGCCGGATGTCGGCCTCGCGCGCATCGGCCTTGAAGTTGACCTTCAGGAACGGCCCCGGGTCGACCACGGTGGGGCGCTGGGCGCGGATCTCGGTGCTCTCGTCGGGGCGGGTGACCAGGTCGGCGATCACGAAGCCTTGTACCACCACCACCGCCAGCGCGGCGGCCAGCGCCGGCTTGAGCACGGGCTGCGGCGTGATCGACGCGAAGAATTCGCGCAACCGCTGGCCCAGGCCAGGCGCCTTGCGGGCGCGTGCGGGCACGCGCTCGGCGCGGATGCGTGCCATCGCCTTGTCGAGGCCGACCTCGGCCGACACCGCCGGGACATCGCGCTTGATCGTCTCTTCCAGCGTGCGGTACCACTGCAGTTCGGCGGCCGACTTCGGGTGCTCGCGCAGGTAGGCGTCGACCCAGGCGCGGTCGGTTTCGTCCAGCGTGTCGTTGACGTAGAACGGCAGCAGTTCGTCGAATCGTTGCTTCATGATGGTTCTCCCAGCGGCGCCTCGCCTTCGCTGGCGAGCATGCGCTGCAGGCATTGCTTGAGTTTCTGGCGCGCGTGGAACAGGCGTGTCTTCACGGTGCCTTCGGGGATCTGCTGGATGCGCGCCACGTCGGCCAGCGCCATGCCCTCGTAGAACACGAGGTGCACGCATTCGCGGAAATCGGCCTTCAGCTTGTCGATGCAGGCGCGCACGTTCTGGCCGCGCTGCGCCTGCACCATCTGCTCGAACGCGCTCGGCGTGTCGCTGGCCAACTGCTCGGCCATGTCGGCGACGTCGTCGTGGTCGGCGTCGGGCTTGCGGCCGCGCCAGTGCATCAGCACCTTGTTGCGCGCGATGCCGATCAGCCAGGTGGAGAACTGCGACTCGCCGCGAAACCGCGCGGGCGCCTTCCACACTTCATAGAGGGTATCGGCCACGATTTCCTCGGCTTGCGCGGGGTCCGACAGCTGCCTCAGCACGTAGGCGTAGAGCTTGCGCGAGAAGGCGCAATACAGCTCGCGAAACGCGCCTTGGTCGGCTTGTTCGATGCGGCCGAGCAGCCGCAGCACGTCTGAGTTGTCCATCGGCTGCGCGTGAGGGTCGACTGGTGTGCGCGCATGGTAATCACCCTGCTGCTGCCGTTGATGCCGTGGTTGAGTGCTCGCCTGGCGGTGCGCTTCACTGACCGCGGAACTGCACGCGCCGGTTCTCGCCGGCCAGCGGGCTGATGCCGGGCAGCGGGTCTTGCTTGCCCAGGCCTTCGGCCTGCAGGCGCGAGGCGTCGATGCCATAGGTGGCCACCAGGTAGCGGCGCACCGACTGGGCGCGACGCTGCGACAGATCGTCGTTGTAGGCCTCGCTGCCGAGGGCGTCGGTATGTCCTTCGATCACCACTTTCTGCGTCGGGGGCAACAGGCGGATGCCGGCGGCGACGGCGTCGAGTTGCACCTTGGCCTGCGGCAGGATGTCGGCCGAATCGAAGGCGAACGGCACCGGCAGCGACAGCGCCGAAGGCCGTGCGGCGTCGCTCGCCACAACGGCCGCGGGCCCGTCGTCGAGCAGGCGCAGCGAGCGCATCTTGATCGGCGCGCCGCTGTTGAGGATGCGCGCCACTTCGCCCGGATCGACCGCTTCGCTGGCGCGGAAGACCTTGACCTCGCCCGCGTGCGCCAGCAGCGATGCGGCGGCACCGAGCAGCAGGGCGGCGGCGGTCGGAAACAGGCGTGGCATGGTGTCCTCCAGGGGCAAGTCGTCTATCCCTGGGTTGCCGGGCCCGCCGCGCCGGTTCAAGCCGATTGCGGCCCTGACGCAATTGCGCAGGGAGGCGGCGGGGTCAGGAGCCGCCGCCGCGCCGGCGGTCGGCCGCCAGGGCCTCGAGCTGGGCCTGGTACGCCTTCAGGAAGGCCGGGCCCAGCAGGGCATCGAAGTCTTCCTCGATCTCGCCGACGATGCGCACGTACTCCTCGCCGTAGGCGCTCCACAGCTTGGCCCGGCGGTTGGCCGGAATCAGGTTCTCGAACGCGCCGCCCGGGGCCAGCCGGTGTTCGAGCGCCGCGGGGTCGAAGCGCGACATCACGGTGTCGAGCGCCGCGCGCATGCCGGCCAGCAGCGCGACCTGGTGTGCGCGCAGGTCGTCGAACGCCTCGTCGACGGCCGCCTGCGGCTCGAGAAACCCGGGTTCGCTCGGGCCCAGCAGGTGGGCCAGCGCGGCGTCGACGTCGGGCGAGAACTTCAGCGGGTTGTTTTCGCGCGCGCGCAACTGCGTTGCCGCGGCACCCAGCTCGCGCTTGGCCACCAGGCGCGCGGTCAGCAGCTCGAGCGTGCCGCGCGTCATCGCCCGCAGCAGTTGACCGATGCGCCGCGCCTGCTCGGGGCCCAGGGTGCCGGTGGCCACGCCGAGGCCCTGGCGCAGCGCGCGCGCCCAGTCGTCGGGCGGCGCCAAGGCGGCGCGCGCCAGCGCGCCGGTGTCGCCGACCTCGAAATCGACCTCGGCCCGTTCGTTCTGGGGTGGCGTCGCCGGCGATGGCGGCGGCACCGCGGGCGCCGCCGGCGTGCGCGGAGGCGGTGGCGGTGGGGAGGGCGCCGGCACCGCCTGCGGCGGCAACGACAGGCGCTCGGGCTCGTCGAGCACCTGCAAGACGTAGGCCCCGAGCGCAAGGCGCATGCCCGCTTCGAGCGGCCGCTCGGCGCCCGGCACCAGCGGCGAGCCGTCGACCGTCAGCGCGACGTTGGCCGACAGCGATTGCAGGACGTAGCGCCCATGCTTCACCACCACCGCGGCATGGCGGCGCGAGATGTGGCGCTCCGGGTCGGGCAGCGACAGCGTGCACTCGGAGCTGCGGCCGATGTCGCCACCGCTGGCGTCGAACCAGGCGGTGGTCGGCGTCGCGGGTGTCGTGCCGGCCCAGGAGACGATCTGGATGCCGATCATCGCGACGAGTGTGGCTGCAGCACCGTTGTCGATCCTAGGGGGTTCCCGGGGCGTGCAACCCCGTTTGTCTCTCCCTTTGGCAGGATTGACACTCGACGAGCGCCCCACATAGATTGTGTGTCACAACGTGCGGGCAGGTGGGCGCGCATTCGACTGGGGGCGGTGCGCGTCGAGGAGCGGGGCATTGGCGGCGCGCCGGCGCTGCGGCCCGAGAAGAACCCGATCCGAGGTTCCCGCCCGGATGGCGGCCGCCCGGGCGCGTGCTCGCCGACGAACGAAGCCTGGAAACGAACGAAGCCTGGAGAGCGAAGATGAGACTGCTGCTCAAGTTCAATTTGATTTTCCTGCTGATCTTCGTCGCCGGGCTGGCGGCGATCAGCCAGGTGTCGTGGACGCTGCTCGAGCGCAACGCGCGCGAGGAGATCGCGCAGAGCGCGCGCCTGCTGATGGACGCCGCGATCGCCACCCGCAGCTACACCTCGGGCAAGGTGGCGCCGCTGCTGCAGACGCAGATGAAATACACCTTCCTGCCCGAGAGCGTGCCTGCGTTCTCGGCCACCGAGGTGTTCAACGGCCTGCGCCAGAAGCACACCGAGTACTCGTACAAGGAGGCGGTGCTCAACCCGACCAACCCGCGCAACCGCGCGGTCGACTGGGAGACCGACATCGTCAACCAGTTCCGCAACAGCAAGGACACCATCGAGATCGTCGGCGATCGCGATACCCCCACCGGCCGCTCGTTCTACGTGGCGCGGCCGCTGCGCGTGGGCGCGCCGAGTTGCCTGCAGTGCCACAGCACGATCGAAGCCGCGCCGGCGACGCTGATCGAGCGCTACGGCCAGGCCAACGGCTTCGGCTGGCAGCTCAACGAGGTGGTCGGCGCGCAGATCATCTCGGTGCCCACCCAGGTGCCGCTGGACCGCGCCAACCGGGCGTTCAGGGTGTTCATGACCTCCACCGGCGCGGTGTTCGCGGTGATCGCCATCGTGCTCAACCTGATGCTGTGGGCGCTGGTGATCCGGCCGGTGACCAACCTGTCGAAGTTCGCCGACCGCGTCAGCCTGGGCGAGCTCGAGATCCCGGAATTCAAACGCACGTCGCGTGACGAAATCGGCGTGCTCGCGCGCTCGATCGGCCGCATGCGCACGAGCATGGTCCAGGCGATGAAAATGCTCGACAACTGACGCCGCGGAGTTGCCTGCCCCATGGCCAGCCCAAAGATCCCCGAGCGCCTCGGCAAGTACCCGATCACCGGCGTGATCGGCCGCGGCGCCATGGGCGTCGTGTTCAAGGGCTACGACCCGGTGATCAAGCGCGCGGTGGCGATCAAGACCATCCGCAAGGAGCTGCTCGACGAGGACGAGACCGGCGGCAGCGCGGCCAGCGGCCAGTACGCTGCCGATACCCTGTCGAGCCGCTTCCAGCGCGAGGCGCAGGCCGCCGGGGCGCTGAATCATCCGGGCATCGTCTCGGTGTACGAGTACGGCGAGGACGCCACCTATGCGTTCATCGCGATGGAGCTGGTCGAAGGCAACAACCTGCGCGACTACATCGCCAACGGCACCACCTTCGACGAGCAGGACACCGTGAGCATCATGTCGCAACTGCTCGACGCGCTGCACTACGCACACGGCGCCACCGTCTGGCACCGCGACATCAAGCCGGCCAACATCATGGTGATGAGCAACGGCCGCATCAAGCTCACCGACTTCGGCATCGCGCGGCTGGAGAGCGCCGACCGCACGCGAACCAACGTCATCATGGGCACGCCGGGCTACATCGCGCCGGAGCTCTACCTCGGCGGTCACGTGGACCAACGGATGGACATCTTCGCCGCCGGCGTGGTGTTCTATCAGCTGCTGGCGCGCAAGTCGCCGTTCCGCGGCGGGCCCGAGGCGATCATGCACGACGTCTGCTACCACGACCCCGAGCCGGCGTCGAAGGCCGACCCGGCGCAGCGCTGGCCGCACTACGACGCCATCGCGGCCAAGGCGATCGCCAAGGCGCCGGCCGATCGCTATCAGAGCGCGGGCGAGTTTCGCAGCGCGATCCTCGATGCGTACGCGCAGCCGGTGGCCAACACGATCTCCGAGGCGACGATCGTCACCCACCGCTCGCGCCCGCTGCTGGCCGACGCCCCCGGCAGCGGCGCAGGCGCGGCGGCGTCGGCGCCGAAGACCTTCTCGGTGGCCGGCTCGAGCGCGCCGCCGCCCACCGGCTGGAGCAGCGTGGTGCTGGCCGGCGTCGAGACCGAGATCGCGAAGTTCGTCGGCCCGGTGGCCAAGGTGCTGGTGCGCCGGGCCGCCAGGGAGCACAAGGATCTCGAGTCGCTGGTCGGCGCGCTGATGCCGGCGATCGACGACCCGAAGGAGCGCTCGGTCTTCGCGCGCGCGGTGCTCGGCAAACCGATCACCACGCCGCTGCGCCTCGCGCCCAAGCCGGCCGAGAGCACGGCGCCGCCGGCCACGCGCTCGGGCCAGATCCTGAGCGCTGCCGACCTCGAGCGCGCCACCAGGGTGCTGATCGCCTATGTCGGCCCGATCGGCAAGGTGATCGCCAAGCGCGCCGCCACCGAGGGGGTGACGCGGCGCGACTTCTTCGCCAAGGTGGCCGCCAGCCTCGACGACGACGCCATGCGCGAGCGGTTCATGCGCGAGGCCGGCTTCGTCGAGATCTGAGGCCCACGCTGCGCTGAGGCCTCGGCCGCCCAACCCACGGCGCTCGCCGCGGTCAACCGCTGAACCCTCGCAGCCGTGAGCGCCGAAGACCGCACCGTCATCGTCGACCCCGATCGCACGCTGCTGATCCCGCGGCCGGGCGGCCGTGGCGGCCCTGCCCGGGCCGATCGT
>DASURM010000483.1:0-7213 GCA_036280035.1 Burkholderiaceae bacterium
CGCCGTTGTGTACGAACCGAGCAGGTCGTACAGCACGCCGCCGCCGTACGCGCCGACGAAGCTGCCGATCTGGTGGCTGACGAACGCCACGCCACCGAGCATCGCCTGCCAGCGCAGGCCGAACACGTCGATGATCCAGCCGGTCACCAGCGGCCCGACGCCGAGCCACAGGAAGCCCATCACCGCGGCGAAGGCGAGCGTGCCCGCCAGCGTGGGCGGCGTCGCGAAGTACCACAGCAGCACCAGCGAGCGAACGAAGTAGATGCCGCCCAGCAGCACCAGCTTGTTCCAGCGCCCGCCGGCCCAGCCGAAGAACAGGCTGCCCAGCACGTTGAAGCCGCCGATCACGCCCAGCGCCTGCGCGCTCAGCATCGGGTCCATGCCGCAGATCTGCAGGTACGACGGCAGATGCGTGGTCAGGAAGACCAGCTGCATGCCGCAGACGAAGAACGCCATCGCCAGCGCGATGAACGGCACGTGCCGCATCGCGCTGCCGAGCGCCGCGCCGGCGCTGGTTTCCATCGGACCGGGCTGCGCCGGCAGCGGCACCTTGTCGACGCGGCCGGCGACCCAGGCCGCCGGCAGCATCAGCAGCGCGAGAACGGCGAAGCCGATCACGCCGACGCGCCAGCCGTAGTGCTGATTCAGCGCCTGGCCGATCGGTGCCGACAGCATGGCACCCAGCGAACCGGCGGCCGACACCGCGCCGAGCACGGCGCTGCGCAGCGCCACGCTCACCGGCCGCGACACCGCGGCCGAGGCCAGCGCCGGCCCGGTACACGCCATCGAGGTGCCGATGAACAGACCGGCGCCGATCATCACGCCGGTGGTGCCGTGCGCGGTGGCCAGCACCAGCAGCCCGAGCAGGTACAGCAGCGAGCCGCCGGCCATCAGCGGCCGCAGGCCCCAGCGCACGGCCCACGCGCCGGCCACCGGCTGCAGCACGCCCCACACCAGGTTCTGCACTGCGATGGCCAAGGTGAAGTCCGACACCGAGATGCCGATGTCGCGGGTCAGATCGGGCATGAACAGCCCCAGGCTCTGGCGCAGGCCCATCGCGAAGGTGAGCATCAAAGACGCCCCGACCAGGATCGGCCACGCCGGCTTCAGCGACTGCAGTCGGCTCGTCACCTGCTCCTCCTCGAACGGGCGATCGTGCCAGCTTCGGCAAACACCACCGGCGCCGAGGGGCATCGCCGCCTGCTCGAGCACGGCCGGGGTGCCCTGCGCAGCCGCTCGCGCAGCACGATTGCATTGGCATGGCTGCGGGCCACACCCTCAGCGCCGTTTGGCCCTGCGGCGGTATCCCGTTTCGACCGCGCCGCGCGCGCAACGCCACCGTCAGGCGCATCATCGCCGCATGGGCGGCATGATGTCGGGCATGGGCGGATCGATGTTCGGGATGGACATCTTCGGCCTGCTTGGCGTCATCGCACTCGTGCTGGTGATCGCCGCGGCCATCAAGGTCCTGTTTTTCGACAGGCACCGGTGACGGACCGGCGGTTCGAGCCTGGCCACACTGGGAGGCTGCCGATGCTGCTTCAACGGCGCCGGATCTTGCTCCGCTCGACGGTCGCCGCGGCGGCCGCATCGCTGGGCCTGCCAGCGTTGGGTACGCCCAGCCGCCCCGACGACACTGCCGGCGCGGGCCCCGCTGCGCGCCCGGCTCGCATCGACGTCCACCTCGAACTGCATGCTGGCGAGGACGCAGTCGCATTGCGCCCCGGTGCGCCGACGCGCGTCTGGCGCTACCGCGCCACGCTGCTGCGCGGCGACCCCGCGGTGCTCGAGGCGATGCCGCACAGCTACCTGGGCCCCGTCATCCGCCTGCGCCGGCACCAGCGAGTACGGATCGACTTCGTCAACGATCTGCCGGAGTCGACCATCGTCCATTGGCACGGCCTGCATCTACCGGCGGCGATGGACGGGCATCCGCGTGATGCCATCGCGCCGGGCTCTCGCTTCGTCTACGAGTTCACCGTCGTCGATCGAGCCGGCAGCTACTGGTTTCATCCGCACCCCGACGGCCGCACCGGCAAGCAGGTCTGGTTCGGCCTGGCCGGGCTGCTGCTGATCGGCGACGACGAGGAAGACCGCCTCGGCCTGCCGAGCGGCAGGCACGACCTGCCGCTCGTCATCCAGGATCGCAGCTTCGACGACGACAACCAGTTCGTCTACCTCGGCCAGCGCATCGGCGACCCGCAGAGCAGCGCGGCTGGCGCGGCGATGAGCGACGGCAGGACGGGCGGCATGATGGGCCGCATGGGCCCGGGCGGCATGATGGGCCGTGGCCGAAGCGGCATGGGCGAGATGATGGCCGGCATGATGGGCGTGCTCGGCGACGAGATCCTCGTCAACGGCCGGCGCGGTGCCCGTGTCGCGGTCGAGGCGCGCCCCTACCGGCTGCGGCTGCTCAACGCATCGAACACGCGCATCTGCAAGCTCGCATGGAACGACGGCTCGCGGCTGACCGCGATCGCCAGCGACGGCGGCTTGCTCGCCGCACCGCTGCAGCGCGACTATCTCGTGCTCGGCCCGGCCGAGCGCGCCGACCTGTGGGTCGACTTCGGCCACTGGCCGGCCGGCACCGAGTTGACCCTGCAGAGTCTGGCCTTCGAAGGCGGGATGCCGAGCATGGGCGGCATGGGCGGAATGATGGGCGCAATGATGGGTTCAGCCGCCTTGCCCGACGGTGCGGCGTTCCCGGTCCTCGAGTTGCATATCAACGGCAAGGCCGAGGCTCGCTCGACGCCGCCGCAACGTCTCTCGAACCTGCCGCCGCCCGACCCGCGCCGCGTCGCGCGCGCCGGCGCGCCCAAGGTTTTCGACATCACGATGGGGATGATGCGTTGGGGCATCAACGGCCGCAGCTTCGAGATGGAAGGCGTCAGCCCGCTCGAAACCGTCAAGCTCGGGACCGACGAGGTCTGGGAGTTCCGCAACGGAGCGTCGATGATGCCGATGGCGCACTCGATGCATGTGCACGGTCTGCAGTTCCGCGTGCTCGGCCGGTCGGACGACGGCAGCGCCCCTGGCATCCGCAAGACCGTCGAGGCGGGCTATCTCGACGAGGGGTGGAAGGACACGGTGCTGGTGATGCCCGGAGAGCGGGTCCGCATCCTGCTGCGCTTCACCGATTTTTCCGGGCTGTTCATCTACCACTGCCACATGCTCGAGCACGAGGACTCGGGGCTGATGCGCAACTACCTGGTGCAGGCGTAGCGGCGCGTCGGCTTCAGGAGGCTGCCAGCGCCGAGGAGCATCGCCGCCGGCTTGAAGCGGGCCCGCGCGGCACCATCTGCGACCAATGTTCGCCATATGGCTGTCGGTGCTGCTGCACCTGTACATCGGCTGGCGCATCGCGCCAGACCTGCCGGCGCCCTGGGAAGGCTGGGCCTTCGTCGCGGTGCTGGTGGCCTCGGCGATTCTGATTCCGCTGGCGTTCTTCGGCCGTCGCTCGCGCGACAGGGCGCGCGCCGACCGCTTCACCTGGGCCGGCATGCTGGCGCTCGGCGCGTTCTCCACGCTGCTGCCGCTGACGCTGCTGCGCGACGCCGTGCTCTTGCTCGCATGGCCGTTCGGCATCGCTGCATTGCCGGTGTGGAGCGCGATCGCGGTGGTGCTGGCGGCGCTGGCCATCGTGGCGATCGGCTTCGTCAACGCGCGGCGCACGGCGCGCGTGCGCGAGGTCGCGCTGCCGGTGGCCGGGCTGCCACCGGCGCTGCACGGCTTCACGATCGCGCAGATCAGCGACCTCCACGTCGGTCCGACGATCAAGGGGCCATATCTGCAGCGCGTGGTCGACGCCGTCAATGCGCTGCACGCCGACGCGGTGGCCGTCACCGGCGACCTCGTCGACGGCCGCGTCAGCGACCTCGCGCCGCACGTGGCGCCGCTGGCGGCGCTGCGCTCGACGCACGGCACCTTCTTCGTCACCGGCAACCACGAGTACTACAGCGGCGCGCACGAGTGGATCGCCGAGCTGCAGCGCCTGGGCGTGCACGTGCTGCTCAACCAGCACGTCGTGCTGCGCCACGGCGGCGCGCGTCTGGTGCTGGCCGGCGTGGCCGACACCAGCGCGCACCACTTCGACCCGCTGCACAAGAGCGACCCGCAGCGCGCGCTGCGCGGCGCGCCGCCCGACGCCGCGCTGCGAGTGTTGCTGGCGCACCAGCCGCGCAGCGCCGAGGCGGCCGCGGCCGCCGGCTTCGACGTGCAGCTTTCGGGCCATACGCACGGCGGCCAGTACTGGCCGTGGAGTCTGCTGGTGCGTCTGCAGCAGCCCTACACCGCCGGGCTGCACCGCCTGCGCCAGCTCTGGATCTACACCAGCCGCGGCACCGGCTACTGGGGGCCGCCGCTGCGCTTCGGCGCACCGTCGGAGATCACGCGCCTGACGTTGGTCGGCGCGTGAGTCGCGCGACCCTCGAGCAAATGTGGCTCTGCCACTTTGCTTGACCCCCGCGGGGGGCGGGTCGGGCAAGGGCCGGCCCTGGGGGCGCTCATAGGCTGCCGGCCGGCAGCGGCTGGCCCTGGCATTGCGGCGGCACCTGGCTCGGCCGCAGGTCGGGGCCGCCGGCGCAGCTCCACTCGATCTTGCCGTCGTCGGTTTCCGAAGGCGTGAAGACGAGCGTGCCGCGCGCTGTGATGACGCTCAGCGTCATCTGGTCGGTGTCGAGCGCAAGCTCGCCGCCGCCGGGCAGGTACTCGGGAATGCCGGCTTCCTTCAGCGACTCGGGCACCCGCTCGTGGCGCAGGTAGAACGCGGCCAGCGTATCGCGCGCACCTTGCGTCTGCGACACCACCTGCGCCAATTGCGCCTTCGCGGTGTAGTCGTTGTACGCGGGTATCGCCACCGCCGCCAACACGGCGACGACGTAGACCAGGATCAGCACTCCGAACGCGCCGCCGAGGCGCCCGGCGTACGGCACGAACGCAGCCAGCACGACCGCCAGCGCGTGGCGCGACGGCGGCGCGGTGTCGCGATCGAGTACGCGCCAGACGCGCTTGGTCAACCATGGGTAGGGCGACGTGAGTTCGTGAAACGACATCCAGAAGCCCGACGACCGCAACGCCTGCTCGCGATAGGCCGCGAGGTCCACCTGCTGCCAGCGCCGGCCGCCGGCCGCCAGCGCGGCGATGGCGCGCGCCGCATTCTCCGGCGAGCTGCTGCACGCGGCGCCGTGGCGGTCGCAGGTGCTCTCGCGCGCGCGCGAGTACGCCGCGCCCACCAGCGGCAGCCACAGCACCGGCCAGCGCAGGAAGTGCCAGTGCAGGTGCTTCATGCGCAAGTGCCCCAGTTCGTGGCCGATGTAGAACCGCACGCCGTCGGGGTGGTGGCGCATCGCGTCGACCACGTCGGACAGCAGCACCACGACCTGCGAGCGCAGGAACTTGGTGGCGAACGCGTTGAGGCCTCCGCTGCCGTTGAGCACGTACGCCTGTGGCAGGCGCGTCATCTGCAGCCGATCGCAACAGGCGACGAACTGCGCATGCAGGTCGGGGAACTGCACCTCCGACAGCGCGACGCCGTTGCCCACGATGTGCGAGACGAGCGCCGACCGCGCGAACAGGTAGACCAGGAAGCCGATCAACAGCAGCAGCAGCGCGATGCCGAAGGTGCCGATCGCGAGCAGCAGCCAGATCAGCAGCCCGAACAGCAGCGTGAACACGCCAAGCACGCGCTCGCGCGGATAGACCAGGTCGTCCAAGGTCGTCCTCCCGTTGCGGCCGGCATTGTCGCGCCGGGCTTGCGAGCCGCGTATCATCGGTCGATGTCGATGGGCACGCCGAAGCGCGAGACCCCGCAGGCGCCGCGGACGCATCGCCGGCTCGCGTGGCTGCTGGCGCTTGCGCTGCTGCTGCCTCTGGCCCAGGCGCTGGCGTGGACGCACGCGATCAGCCACCACGCCACGCGCAGCGACGGCGGCTCGGCCTCGTCGCTCAACGGCCCGTGCGTCACCTGCCTGAGCGCGGTGCCGCTGCACGCAGGCGCGCTGCCGTCGGCCCCGCCGGTGCTGGCCGAGCCGCCGCTGCAACAGTCGCTGCCCCCGCTGAAGCGCGAGGTGACGCAGCCGGCCGAAACCCCGCTTGCCTACCGCAGCCGCGCGCCGCCACTTCTGAGCTGACCTGTCGCGTCGCGGTGCGCCATGGATGGCGCACCGCGTGTCGTTCACGTCATCCAGGAGCAGGCCATGCGCCTCGTGATCCCGGCGGGCTTGACGCTCGCCCATCTTGCATTGGCGCCGCTCGGCGCCGCGGCCGCCACGCCGGCCGACGATATTGCCGCGCTGCGCGCCGAGATCGACGCGCTGCGCAATTCGTACGAAGCGAAGTTGCAGGCGCTCGATACGCGCCTGCGCGCGGCCGAGGCCGCGACCAAGGCGGCCGCGCCGCCTACCGTACCACCGAGCGCGCCGCAGCCTGCGCCAGCGGCCGCGCCGCCGGCCGACACTGCGCCCGCCGCGGTTGCCGCCGCGCCCGCAGCGACTGGCGGCGGCAGCGGCAACTCGTTCAACCCGGCGTTGTCGCTGATTCTGTCGGGTACCGCGACGCACACGTCGCAGGACCCGGCGCACTATCAGATCACCGGTTTCGCGCTGCCGCCGGATGCCGAGATCGGCCCCGGCACACACGGCTTCAGCCTCGCCGAGAGCGAACTCGCGTTCTCGGCCAGCATCGATCCGTGGTGGCGCGGCGCCGCCAACATCGCGCTCGAACCCGACAACTCGGTGTCGATCGAAGAAGCGTTCGTGCAAACGACGGCGCTCGGCAACGGCCTCACGGCGAAGGCTGGGCGCTTCTTCTCGAGCATCGGCTACCTCAACTCGCAGCACGCGCACACCTGGGACTTCGTCGACGCGCCCCTGGCTTACCAGGCGATGCTCGGTGGCCAGCTCAACGACGACGGCATGCAGCTGGCGTGGGTCGCGCCGACCGATCTGTTCGTCGAGCTCGCGCTCGAGGCCGGCCGCGGGCGGAGCTTTCCGGGCACCGACACGTCGCGCAACGGCGCCGGGCGATCGTCGCTCGCGCTTCACCTGGGCGGCGATGTCGGCGCAAGCCAAAGCTGGCGCGCCGGCGTCTCGTACCTGAGCGCGAAAGCGACCGATCAGGCGCTGACACAGTTCGACGCCGGCGACAACGCGATCGACAGTGTCTTCGACGGCCGCAGCAACGTCACCGTGGTCGACGCGGTGTGGAAATGGGCGCC
>DASURM010000484.1:0-6822 GCA_036280035.1 Burkholderiaceae bacterium
AGCGCGCGCGTCACCTGCTGCGGCGTCGGCAGGCGGCGGCGGATGCCCTTGGGCTTGCCGGTGGTGCCCGAGGTGTAGAGCATCGGGCCGCGCGGCGTGGCCGCGGCATCGGTGCAAGGCGCCGCGGCGTCGCGCAGCGCGCCCCATTGCGGCCATGGCTGCGACTGCGCGCCGGCGTCGCCGGCGGCGATCGCGATCATCCCCGGTGGTACCGCGTCGTGCAGTTCGCGCAGCAGTGCGGCTTCGGCGACGAACAGGCGCGCGCCGCAGTCGGCGAGGATGGTGTGCAACTCGTCGTGCCGGAAGTGCCAGTTGATCGGGCACCAGGTGGCACCGAGCCAGCGCAGCGCCAGCATGGCCTCGATTGCCGCGGGCGTGTTGCGCAGCATCAGCGCCACCGTGTCGGCGGCGGTGACGCCCAGCGCCTGCAGCGCACCCGCAGCGCGCAGCACGCGCGCTTCGAGGGCGTCCGAGTCGGTGGTACGGCCTTCGTGGATCAGCGTCGGCGTCATGCGGCTGTGCAGATCGATCGGGTCAGCCCGGGTTGCGCCATACGCCAGCGCCGAGTGTAGGGCCCGCGCGGCATGCGTTCCACAGCGCTTGCGCGGCCGACAAGGATGCCGCGCGCGGTCGTGGAATACCCTTGGTGACCGGCCCCTGGCACACTGCGATGAGCGAGACTGTGCGCCGCGCTGCGGTGCGTTAACCTCGCGGCAGCACTCTCACATGAATCGATTCGGGCTGGTTTACCTGCTTCGCGCCGTGGTGCTCGGCGGCGCGTGGCTGGTCGTGGGCGCGGCGGCGGGCGAGCTGCCGGCTTCGGCGCAGAAGGAGATCACGCTGCTGCTCGATCGCATCGAGGCATCGAACTGCAGCTTCGGTCGCAATGGCAGCTGGTATCCGCCGTCCGAGGCCCGCAAGCACCTGCAGATGAAACTCGACTACATGGTCAAGCGCAACATGCTCGGCTCGGCCGAGGAGTTCATCGCCAAGGCCGCCAGCGGCAGCAGCATCAGCGGCGAGGCCTACCAGATCCGCTGCGGGGCGCAGGCGCCGGTGGCCAGCGCCGACTGGCTGACCGCCGAACTCAAGCGCATCCGCTCGCCGTCCTGAATGGCCCACTCCGCGACGCGCGCGCGCCGGCTGGCGCACGTGCTGCTGTTCGTCACGCCCGCGTTGTGGGCGGTGAACTACCTGGTCGCGCGCTGGGCGCCCGGGGTCATCGCACCGCACGCACTGGCGCTCGGGCGCTGGACCGTGGCGGCGTTGGTGCTCGGCGCGTTCTGCGCCGCCGAGCTGCGCGACAAGCGCGACGCGATCAGCGCCGAGTGGAAGCAGTTCCTCGTGCTCGGCGCGCTCGGCATGTGGGTGTGCGGCGCCTTCGTCTACATCGGCGGGCGCACGACCAGCGCGATCAACATCGGCCTGCTGTACGCCGCCGCGCCGGTGCTGATCGCGCTGGCCTCTGCGCTGTGGCTGCACGAGCGCATGGGCCCCGGGCAGCGGCTCGGCGTGGCCTTGGCGCTGGCCGGCGTGCTGCACATCCTGCTGCGCGGCGACTGGTCCGGCCTGCTGCACCTGCGCTTCAACGCCGGCGACATCTGGGTCGCGGTGGCGGTGCTGAGCTGGACGGTCTATTCGCTGCTGCTGCGCGCCTGGCGGTCGCGCTTCGAGCCGTTGGCACGGTTGACGCTGATCGCCGTGGCCGGCATCGTGGTGCTGGTGCCGTTCACCGTGTGGGAGGCGCTGGCCTGGTGGCCTACCGAGTGGTCGTGGCGCTCGCTGGCGCTGGTGGTCGCCGCGGCGCTGCTGCCGGGGGCGGGCGCCTACGGCGCCTATTCGATCATGCAGCGCGAGCTGGGCGCGGCGCGCGTCGGCATGGTGCTGTATCTGGGGCCGCTCTACAGTGCGGTGTTGGCGTGGGCCGTGCTCGGCGAGCGCATCGAGGGCTTCCACCTGGTCGGCGCTTGTTTGATCCTGCCGGGCATCTACCTCAGCACGCGCGCTTGACCGCGGCGGATACCGAGCCGCCTGTTCGACGTATACCGGTGGCGAGGACCGAGCGATGGGTGCGATGAGATCGATGATGGTGGCCGCCGCGGTCGCTGCGCTTGCAGCATGCGCCGGCTACGGGCTGCCGCCGGGGCTTCGGGAAGGCACGCCGGAGGCCGAGGTGGTGCAGGTCATGGGCCCGCCCACCGGCCGCTACGAGCTGCCCGACGGTGGGGAGCGGCTGGAGTACGCGCGCGGGCCCTACGGACGCGATACCTTCATGATCGACCTCGATGCGCAGCGTCGTGTCGTGCGATGGGACCAGGTGCTGACCCCAGCGCATTTCGAGACGCTGCACGCCGGCATGAAGGCCGACCAGCTGCTGAAGACCATCGGCCGGCCGTCCGAGCGCGTGGGGATGATGCGCGACGGCCAGATCTGGTCGTGGCGCTACTTCAACAACGACTGCCTGTGGTGGCAGGCGCAGCTCGACGCGCAGGGCGTCGTCACTGCCGCCGGCTACGGCATCGATCCGCGCTGCGACGCGCCGAGCGACCGCCGCTAGGGCCAAGCCCGGCGGACAGCCCGCAACGCCGCTGATCCGCGCCCCGCGGCGCGCGGCCGCATGGCCGCACGACGCACGGAACGGGTGCTTCGCTGCGTCGCGATGGTGCGGTGGCCGGTGCGCAGCACGCCGACTTGGTGCGGACGAAGGCACCAAACACAGGCACGAACCTTGCAATCCTGGGGCCCGCGAAGCCCGCTGCGGGTGCGCCAACCGGAGGAAATGTCTATGGAGCAACTCAAGCAGGGTAGCGACGCCTTGTTCATCTTGCTGGGCGCCGTCATGGTGCTGGCGATGCACGGCGGCTTCGCGTTCCTCGAACTGGGCACCGTACGCAAGAAGAACCAGGTCAATGCGCTGGTCAAGATCCTGGTCGACTTCTCGGTGTCGACCGTCGCCTACTTCTTCGTCGGCTACGCGGTCGCCTACGGCGTGCACTTCTTCGGCAGCGCGCAGTCGCTGGCCGCCAAGAGCGGCTACGAGCTGGTGAAGTTCTTCTTCCTGCTCACCTTCGCCGCCGCGATACCGGCCATCGTGTCGGGCGGCATCGCCGAGCGCGCGCGCTTCGGGCCGCAGTTGCTCGCCACCGCGGCGCTGGTGGCGCTGATCTACCCGGCCTTCGAAGGGCTGGCGTGGGGCGGCCGCTTCGGCGTGCAGGCCTGGCTCGAGGCGACCACCGGCGCGCAGTTCCACGACTTCGCCGGCAGCGTGGTGGTGCACGCGGTGGGTGGCTGGGTCGGCCTGGCCGCGGTGCTGCTGCTGGGCGCGCGCAGCAACCGCTACCGCAAGGATGGCGCCATCAGCGCGCACCCGCCGTCGTCGATCCCGTTTCTCGCGCTCGGCGCGTGGGTGCTGTCGGTCGGCTGGTTCGGCTTCAACGTGATGAGCGCGCAGACGATCGACAAGATCTCGGGGCTGGTGGCGGTGAACTCGCTGATGGCGATGGTCGGCGGCACGCTGGTGGCCACGCTGCTCGGCCGCAACGATCCGGGCTTCGTGCACAACGGCCCGCTCGCCGGGCTGGTTGCGATCTGCGCCGGCTCCGACGTGATGCATCCGATCGGCGCGCTGGTCACCGGCGGCGTGGCCGGCGCGATCTTCGTCGCGCTGTTCACGCTGACGCAGAACCGCTGGAAGATCGACGACGTGCTCGGCGTCTGGCCGCTGCACGGCCTGTGCGGCGCCTGGGGCGGCATCGCCTGCGGCATCTTCGGCGCCACGGCGCTCGGTGGCCTGGGCGGCGTGAGCTTGGTCGCGCAACTGATCGGCACGCTGATCGGCGTGGCGTGGGCGCTGCTCGGCGGGCTTGCGGTCTACGGGCTCATCCGCACCGTGACCCCGCTGCGCCTGAGCCCGGAGGAGGAGCACGCCGGTGCCGACCTGTCGATCCACCGCATCGGCGCCACGCCCGAGCGCGAGGTGAGCTGGTAGAAGAGACCGCGCTGCGTGTTACTCCGCCGCGAAGCGCGCCAGACCGACGTCCCACAGGCTGTCGATGAAGGCGCGCAGAGAGGCCACGCCATCGGGGTCGGGCCGGTAGTGGTTGCGCGTGCCGACCGATTCCACCTGCACGAGCCCGGCGTCGGCCAGCACGGAGACCGGGGCAGCTACGACCGGGCCGCGGCGAGTATTCCGGCGGCCCCCGCGACGACCAGGCACAGCGCCCAGGCGGCATCGAGGTCGAACCAGCTCTTGCGCAGGAACTGCAGGCCCAGCTTGCGGTAGACCAGCCACGCGATCGCGAGGCCGGATGCGACCATCGCCAGAGTGTGCGCCGCCGCGACGGCAAGCGCGGTCGCGCCCGAACGCAGCAACTCGCCCGCCGCCGACGAGGCCGCGCACAGCCCGAGTGCGATCGGCAGCAGCATCAGGCCGGCGCCGTGCGCGGTCGCCATCAGGAACGACCACCAGGCGATCCGCGCCGGCGGCACGCGCGCGAGCACGCGCGGATGGCGTCGATGGGCGAACCGGTACAGCCCGAACAGCAGCACCAGCGCGCCGGCGCCGAGGCGGATCGCGCGCTGCCACTCGATCACCCAGGCCAGCAGCACGAAAGGCAGCAACGCCACCGCCATCGCCGCCAGGTGTCCGGCGCCGAGCGGCACCAGTGTGGCCAGCAGCGCGGCGTCGCGCCGCGTCTCCAGGCCGCGCGCCAGCGCGAGCGGCCAGCCCATCGCCGGGTTCAGGCCGTGGTAGACACCGAGCGCGACGACCGCGAGCCACAGCGCGGCGCGATCGTCGCCGCTCATCAGCCTACCCCTGCGCCCGGGCTCATCGGCTCATGCCGAGGGGTAGCAATACGAGTCGGTCGAGCAGTCACCGCCCTGCAGACGCACCTGATGCGCGCCGTAGCCAGCATCGAATTCGACGAGGAACTCCCGGTCGAGCGTGATGCCACCGGAAGGGCCGACGTTGCACATCGCCTGCGCGCCGGGGATCCCGTCGGGATAGAACTGCGTGTCCCAGCTGCTATACAGGCCGTTGGTGAAGTGCACGCGCTGGCCGTCGCGGCTGATCTCGATCATCTGCGGCCCGCCGGCGAAGGGCTTGCCGGTGACGTGCGGCTCGTGTTTCGCGATACCGCCGATGCGTACGCTGCCCGACAGCTCGGGCTTCATCGGGTCGCGCACGTCGTACTGGCGCAGCTCGCCGGTGCCCCAGCACGCCACGTAGAGATGGCGGTCGTCGAGCGACAGGTCGATGTCGCTGATCAGCGGCGGTGCCGCGCCAAAGCCCTTGAGCAGCGGCGGCAGCAGCGAAGCGTCGGCAGGCTCGGGCGGGATGGTCGCGGTCTTGCGCGCGTGGAACTTGCCGTTCTCCCGGTACCAGGTCCAGATCGAACCTTCGAGATTGGTGGTGTCGACGACCACGCCGAGAAAGCCGTACTCGCGCGTCGGGTCGTGCGCCGGGCGCACCTCGAGCGCCATCTGGTGGTTGGCGCCGAGGTCGATCGTCTGCACGTTGCGGCGCGCCCGCAGATCCCAGAAGTGCAGCTGATGGCCGTACTTGTTGCCGAGCAGATCGTCGGCGACGATGCCGTTCTCGAACTGCGGCGGCAGCCCCCATTCGCTCGACACCATGTAGTCGCGCGGCAGGTTCCACCAGAAGTCGTAGTGCAGCTTCTGCGGCCCCCGGTCGATCTCCCACTTGCCGAGCAGCTCGAAGGTCTCGCAGTCGAGGATGAACACGCCGGCCGGGCCGTCGGTGCCGTCCTTGCCGGCGCCTCCCAGGGTGCTGATGTAGATGCCCTCCGGGCCGCAGTGCACGGTGTGCGGGCGCGAGTAGCCGGTTTTCTTCAGCACTTCGGCGGGCTCGATCACCTTGGCGATCGTCGGCCGCGTCGGGTCGGGTTCGGTGTCGACGATGTACAGCCGGGACGATCGCATCCCCGGCACCACCAGGTAGCGGCGTTTCAGCCCGGCGTGCGCCGACATCGGGTGCAGCGACGAGCTGCAGGCGTTCCAGCCGAAGTGGTGGAACTCGTCGCCCTTGTTGGGCATGTCGAGCCGGTGCAGTACGCTGCCATAGGTCTTGGAACCCGGATCGACATCGACGACGGCGATCGCGTCGGGCCTGGATCGGTCGGGCGACAGCAGCGCGGTATACGCGATCTTCTCGCGCGGGCCCTCCATCGCCAGCTTCGGCGACGGGTAGAAGGTCGGGTCGGGGCGCAGCGATTCGAGCATGGTCGACTCCCGGTAGTGGGGGGCGAAGCTTGCTCCCTCCGCGCGCCGGATTCAAGGTCGCCCGCTCTGAACCTGCTGCCTGCCGTGGTTCCCTCTTGCGGCCGCGGCCTCGAGCTCGTCGCGGCGCGCGCCCATCCGGCCACGCCAGCCCAGAGTGCCGGCTACGCCAGCCGCACCGGCAGGCTCGTGAAGCCGCGAAAGCGCACGCGCGGGTCGCGCAGCGCGGGCCCGGCCAGGTCGAGGCGCGGGTAGCGCTGCACCAGCGCGCCGATCGCGATGCGCGCCTCCAGTCGCGCCACGTTCATGCCGGCGCAGGCGTGCGCGCCGTGGCCGAATGCCACGTGATGGTTGGGCTTGCGCGCGAGGTCGAGCGTGTCGGGCGATGCGAACTGCGCGGGGTCGCGGTTGGCCGCACCGACGCCGAGCGTGACGAAGGCGCCGGCGGGAAGCTCGCGCGTGCTGAATCTCACCGGCTCCGTAAGCCGCCGGTTGTTCAACTGCAGCGGGCTCTCGTAGCGCAGCAGTTCCTCGACGCCCGAGCCGACCAGCGCCGACTCGCGCTGAAGCCGCTCGAGCTGG
>DASURM010000485.1:0-3533 GCA_036280035.1 Burkholderiaceae bacterium
GGCTGTGCGGGTCGTCGATGGTCTCGCACCTGGCGTGGTGCTTGCGATGGATCGCCACCCACTCCTTGGTGACCATGCCGGTGGACAGCCATAGCCAGAAGCGGAAGAAGTGTGCTGCCACGGGGTGTAACTCGAGCGCACGGTGTGCCTGCGCACGGTGCAGAAAGATCGTCACCGCGACGATCGTCAGGTGCGTAGTGACCAGCGTGAACAGCACGATCTGCCACCAGCTCGCGTCGGCCCACAAGCCGCTGCTCGCCCACTGCAGCAGCGCGTCGCCCAAGGCATCGAAATCGGTCATTCGTCGTTCACTCTCGCGCCAACCTGGCGCTCAGTTTCGAATTCTAGGCCACCGTTACAAGACCGCTCGGCCGGCGAATTGGGCAGATTTGCTCCGACGCGGCGCAACTGCGACGCTGCAGCGGGCGTTCGCGATCAAGCCCGGCGCCGCCACAACGCGGCAAAGAAACCATCGGTCGCGTGGCGCTGCGGCGATAGCCTGAGGTAGGAACCCTGCACCAGGTCGCTCGCGCCGGCGATCCGCGCCTCCACGAGGGCGGCCTCGGCCGGCAGCGGTTCGAACTGCGGCTGGTCGAAGGTCCGCGCAACGTCCTCGTTCTCGAGCGCCAGCAGGCTGCAGGTGGCATACACCAGGCGCCCGCCCGGCTTCACCAGCGTCGCCGCGCCGGCCAGGATCGCCTGTTGCTGCTGCCCGAGTTGCGCGATGGTGGCCGGGCTCTGGCGCCACTTCAGATCGGGGTTGCGGCGCAACGTGCCCAGCCCCGAGCACGGCGCATCGACCAGCACGCGATCGATCTTGCCCGCCAGTCGCCGCACGCGGTCGTCGCGCTCGTGCGCGATCCGCACCGGGTGCACGTTCGTCAGGCTGCTGCGCGCCAGCCGCGGCTCGAGCGCGTGCAGGCGGTGCCCGGAGGTGTCGAAGGCGTAGAGGCGGCCGGTGTTGCGCATCGCGGCGCCGATCGCCAGCGTCTTGCCGCCCGCGCCGGCGCAGAAGTCGACCACCATCTCACCGCGGCGCGCGTCGAGCAGCGCCGCGATCAGTTGGCTGCCTTCGTCCTGGACCTCGAACAGTCCGTCGCGAAAGGCCGGCAGCGCATTGACGGCGGGCCGGCCGTCGATGCGCAGCCCCCAACGGCTGTACGGGGTCGGCGCGGCGGCGACTCCCGCCGCGGCGAGCGCCGCCTGCACGGGTTCGCGCTTGGTCTTCAGCACGTTGATACGCAGGTCCAGCGGCGCCGGCTGCAGCAGCGCTGCGGCCAGCGCGTCGAACTGCGCCTCGTCGAGCTGCGCGCGCAGCGCGTCGGCGAGCCAGGCGGGCAGGTTGTGGCGCAGCTCGGGCGCCAAGGTCGCCGGGCCCACCGACACGACGGTGTCGAGCCAGCGGCGCTCGGCATCGTCGATCGCGGCGTCGCGCAGACGCGGCTCGCCCTGCCACGCCAGCAGCACCAGCCTTCGCTGCAGCGGCCCACGCCCGCTGTGCGCCAGGTGCTGCCACAGCAGACGCCGCCGCAGCACCTCGTACACCGTTTCGGTCAGCGCACGGCGCTCGCGGGCGCCCAGCGCGCGGTGCCGGTGCATGTACGCCGACACCACCGCATCGGCCGGCTGGTCGAACGCCAATACCGCGCTCATCAGCTCGCCGGCGTGCTCGAGCAGCGCCTTCGGGTGCATGGGTCGGCTCAGGCCGGTGCCCGGCCGCCCGAAGCCGGACTGCGCCCCCTCGGGGCTGAGCCCGGACGGGAGCAGTCCGGTGGACGGTTCCCGCCTGGCGAAGGGCTGGCCGCTTGCGGCCAGCGCGCCCTGCAAGGGCAGCGCGGGCGCGCAGCGACAAGCGTGGGGGCCATATTGGTCAGGCCTCCAGCAGCTGCGCGGCGCCGTCGGATTGCCGCACGATGCCGCGCTCGACGCGTAGCAGGCCGCGCACGAACCACGACACCGAGGTTGGATAGATCACATGCTCGCTGGCCAGCACGCGCGCGGCCAGCGTGTGCTCGTCGTCGTCGGGGCGCACCGGCACCACCGACTGCATCACGATCGGGCCGTGATCGAGGTCGGCGGTCACGAAGTGGACGGTCGCGCCGCTGACCTTGCAACCGGCCTCGAGCACGCGCCGGTGCGTATGCAGGCCCGGGAACGCCGGCAGCAACGACGGATGGATGTTCAGCATGCGCCCTTCGTAGCGGCGCACGAAGGCCGGCCCGAGGATGCGCATGAAGCCGGCGAGCAGCAGCAGCCGCGGCGCATGCGCATCGACGGCCTCGGCCAGCGCGACGTCGAAGGCCTCGCGCGACGCGAACGCGCGGTGGTCGACCACCGCGGTGGCCAGGCCGTGCGAGCGCGCGAACTGCAGCCCGGCGGCATCGGCGCGGTTGGCGAGCACCGCCACCACCTGCGCCGGCCAGCGCTCGCGCGCGCAGGCGTGCACGATCGCCTCCATGTTGGAGCCGCGGCCCGAGATCAGGATGACGATGCGCTGGGAGGTCAATGGGCATCCTTCGTGCTGCGCACTCCGCAATAGGCTACGACATCGCAAGCGCTTCGCGCAGTTGTGAGTCTGCGCTGCAACTTCGTTGTCGGATTGGGAGCGGCCCGGCGGCTCATGGAAGGCGCGTGAGTGTACGTCTGCGAAAATGGCCGCCCACCCACGAAAGCGACCGCCCATGCGACCCCGCGTCCTCTCCGGCATGCGCCCCACCGGCTCGATGCATCTGGGCCACTACCACGGTGCGCTGAAGAACTGGGTGCGGCTGCAGGACCAGTACGAGTGCTTCTACTTCGTCGCCGACTGGCACGCGCTGACCACGCACTACGACGAGAGCGAGATCATCGGAGCGTCGGTCTACGACATGGTGATCGACTGGCTCGCCGCCGGCCTCGACCCCGACAAGAGCACGATCTTCATCCAGAGCCGGCTGCCCGAGCACGCCGAGCTGTTCACGCTGCTGGCGATGGGCACGCCGCTGGGCTGGCTCGAGCGCGTGCCGACCTACAAGGACCAGATCGAGAAGCTGAAGGACCGCGACCTCGCGACCTACGGCTTCCTCGGCTACCCGCTGCTGCAGGCGGCCGACATCCTGATCTACAAGGCGGCCTACGTGCCGGTGGGCGAAGACCAGGCCTCGCACGTCGAGCTGACGCGCGAGGTGGCGCGCCGCTTCAACCACCTGTACGGTCGCCCGGCGGACTTCGAAGCCAGGGTCGCCGCGGCGCTGGTGCGCCTGTCGAAGGACGACCAGCGCACCTTCGAGAGGCAGCGCAAGGCCTACGGTCAAACCGGCTCGGCCGAAGCGCTGGCCAAAGGCGAGGCGCTGATCCAGCGCGCGTCGGCGCAGCTCGAGGGCTGGAGCGCCGGCGACACCGAATTGCTGAAGGGCCACCTGCGCGGCAGCGGCAAGACCATCCTCGCCGAGCCGGCGGCGCTGCACACCGAGGTGCTGCGACTGCCGGGCACCGACGGCGCGAAGATGAGCAAGAGCTACGGCAACGCGATCCTGATGCGCGACACGCCCGAG
>DASURM010000486.1:0-2583 GCA_036280035.1 Burkholderiaceae bacterium
TGGCATGCGTCGGCGAACACCACGAGCGTTGCAGCGCGGTGGGCGGTGCCCGGTGGGGGCGACTTGTGGGGCGGCGAGAAGCGCAGCGACGCAAGGGAGAGTCCGGCGCCGCAGGCGACGGACCGGCGAGGACGCCGTGAAGTCCGCGGCGCGTTCAGCGCCGCGGACGGCGGTACCGCAGCCGCCCTTGTGGCGCGAGCATCGCAGCGAAGTCGGCCCACCGGGCCGACCGCCACAGTAGGAGCCCACCCCGGGCACCGCCCGCCGCGCCGCGCCAGACAGACAACTCACCGCGGGTACCAAGGCGCGATCTGCGCGTCGACGTTGACCCACACGCTCTTGACCTGCGTGTACTCGCGCATCGCGTCGAAGCCCATCTCGCGGCCATAACCGGAGAGACCGGTTCCGCCAAATGGCGAGCCTGGATTCACCCGCTTGTACGAGTTGATCCACACCATGCCGGAGCGCATTTCACGGGCGAAGCGGTGCGCGCGCGGCAGGTTCATCGTCCACAGGCCGCCGCCGAGGCCGTAGTCGGTGCCGTTGGCGATCGCCAGCGCCTCGTCGTCGGTCTTGAACGTCAGGACGGTGGCGAATGGACCGAACACTTCTTCCTGGGCGATGCGATCCTGCGGCGACTTCGCGCGCACGACCGTGGGCTCGACGTAGCAGCCCTTCGCCAGATCGCCCTCGGGGCCCTTGCCGCCGGTGAGCACCTCGCCGCCCTGCTCGCGCGCGATGCCGACGTAGTTGAGCACGCGGTCGCGGTGCAGCTTGCTCGTCAGCGGCCCCATCTCGGTGGCGGCGTCGAGCGGGTTGCCGATGCGGATCGACTGCGCCAGCGGGATGAACTTGTCGAGGAAGGCGTCGGCGATCCGCTCGTGAAGGATCAATCGCGACCCCGCGATGCACGCCTGCCCCTGGTTGTGGAAGATCGCCCACGCGCTGCCGTTGAGCGCGGCCACGAGATTGGCGTCGTCGAACACGATGTTGGCGCCCTTGCCGCCCAGCTCGAGCTGCACCTTCTTCAGGTTGCCCGCGCTCGCCTGAACGACCTTGCGGCCGGTGGCGGTGCTGCCGGTGAACGCGATCTTGTGGATGCCCGGGTGCTCGGCGATCGCCTGGCCGGCGACGCTGCCCAAACCCGGCACCATGTTGACCACGCCGTCGGGCACGCCGGCCTCGCGCATCAGCTCGGCAATCTTCAGCGACGTGAGCGGCGTCACCTCGGCCGGCTTCATCACGATCGTGTTGCCGGCCGCCAGCGCCGGGGCCATCTTCCAGCTGGTGAACATCAGCGGGAAGTTCCACGGCACCACCTGCCCGACCACGCCCACCGGCTCGCGCAGCGTGTAGTTCAGGAACCCGGCCTCGACCGGAATCGTCTCGCCCTGGAACTTGTCGGCCATGCCGCCGAAGTAGCGGTAGCAGCCGGCGGTGCGCGGCACGTCGAGCGTGCGCGAGTCGCGCAGCGGATGGCCGGTGTCGAGCGACTCCAGCCGCGCCAGCTCCTCGACGTTGGCGTCGATCAGGTCGGCCAGCTTCAGCAGGATGCGCCCGCGGTCGGCCGCCGCCATGCGCCGCCACGCGGGCAGCGCCTTGGTCGCCGCGTCGACCGCGCGCTCGACGTCGGCGGCACCGGCCAGCGCGACCTCGGCGATCGTCGAGTTGTCGTGCGGGTTCAGCGTGGCCAGCGTCTCGCCGCTGGCCGCATCGACGAACTCGCCGCCGATGAACAACTGGTGGCGGATCGGCGTGCGCAGGCCGGCTGCCTCGGCAACTTCTGCGATGGTCATGACTTCATGCGGCGTTGAGCCACGGATAGCGCTTGGTGTCCTTGCCGGCGTAGTCGGGGTCGAGGTAGATGAAGCAGCGCTGGATCTGCCAGTCGCGGATCTCGAACACGTCGCACCAGCGGCCCGCGCCCCACTCGGGGACGCCGGCGCGCCAGGCGCCGTCCTTGTGCTCGCCGTGGCTGGTGCCTTCGCACACCACCGTGTCGCTGCCCGAGAACACCCAGTTGAATTCCGAGAAGTGGTGGGCGATCGACTTCAGCGTACCGCCGACGTCGCCGAACAGCTTGCCGATCTGGTCGCGGCCGGTGGCCACGCCCCACTTCGGGAAGTACACCTGCGCATCGGTGGCGAACAGCTCGAGGATCGAGCCGCCGCTCGACGTGACGCCACCGTTGTCGAACGCCTTCAGGTACTCCAGTGCCACCGACTTGCGTTGTTCGTCGGTCATGGTCTGCTTGGACAGTGCCATTCGATCACCTCCGAAAGTCCGAGCCGAAGCGATGCCGCACGCACGTGTCGGCCCTTGCACGCTGCGCGACGCAGCGCCCGCCTCCGCAGGCGCCGCGGCCGGATCAGAACTTCACCGGGATCTCCGGCGCCTCGCCCTTCTGTATCTCGTAAACGAGATTGGGCGAGCCGTTCTCCCACACCAGCAGCATGCTGCGCTTCGGGCTGTAGCCCTGGTGGCGGCAGTACGCCGGCATCGCGGCCATGTCGCCGGCCTTCATGATCACGCGCGCCAGCGGCTTGCCGCTGGTCTTGTCGGCGCAGTCCCAGTGGATCTCGT
>DASURM010000487.1:0-4497 GCA_036280035.1 Burkholderiaceae bacterium
TGCCCACCGGCAAGCTGTACAAGAAGCCGCTGCGCGATCAGTACTGGCAGGGGCGCGGCAAGAGTCGCATCGTGTAGAGGGGCTTGCCCGAGTAGCTGGCTGCTTCGCTATGCCTCGGGCATGCCGGCCATACGCCAGCCCTTCAGCATGACGTCGAACTTGCCTGGGGTGTGGCGTGATGGGTGACAGTCACGCATCAATGCAATCGATATATTGGGATGCGCGGCGCGCAGTCTGGCCATTGCATCACGCGCGGTGGACAGGTCGCCGGCGAGCGCCGCGAGATAGGCCAGTTGTCGATACGCCCACGTGACGTGCGGGTGCTTGTTCAACACCTCGCGCAATTGACGCGCGGCCGTCGCATATTCACCTCGGGCACCCAGCGCGCAAGCAATACCGATGCGTAGATTGAAGGCCAAGGGATCAAGGGGACTCAAGGTCAGCGCGCGCTCGAAACTCTCGGTGGCCTGATCGGGCTGCTCGCGATAGATCCCGATCCATCCATACCGTGCCCAGGCCCAGGCATTGTTCGGATCGAGGGAGAGCGCGGCTTCGACATACGATGCGGCACGATCGAGATCGTCGAGGCATTGGCTGATCGCCGCACCCACAGCGGCCAGCGCGGTGGGGTCGTCGACGATCAACGCCGCGGCGGCATCGATGGCGGCGCGTACATTGCGACGGCTCTTCTCCGGGTCGGCTGACCATAGGTAGACCACGTCTTGCGAGTGCAGCCAGGCGAGCAAGGCATGCGCTCGTCCGTACCGCGGCGCCGCTGTGGTCGCCTTCTCGAGCAGCCCGATCGCCTGCCGATTGTCGGCAGCGCTCTGGCTCCAAATTCTCGGGTACGCCTGCAACACCAGATCGTAAGCGCGCAGGCTGCTCGGAGGCTTTCGTTGCGCCGTGTCGATTTCGGCCGCCCGAACCGCTGGGTTGATCGCTCCAGCCACCTGCGCGGCAATGCGGTCTTGAAAGGCGAAGACGTCGGCGACTGCGCCATCGCAGCGGTCGGACCACAGCTGCGCCCGCGTCTCCGCGTCGACCAACTGCACCGAAATTCGCAGACGATCTCCGCCGCGGCGCACGGTGCCTTCGACGACGTAGCGCACGCCGAGCTCACGGCCCACCTCGCGCACGTCGTGGAATCGGCCTTTGTACGCAAAGGCCGACTGCCGTGCGATCACAAAGAACTCGCGCACCCGAGATAGCGCCGAGGTGATCTCCTCCACCACGCCTTCGGCGAAGTAGGCGTCAGCCTCGCCGCTCAAGTTGTCGAACGGCATCACCACCACCGAGGGTTGGCTGCGTTCGCGCGCGGCGGGTGCTGCGGGGATGGCAGTCGATACCACATCGCCAGACGCGTCGAGCAGCGCAACCGTGGCTGGCTCGGGTGTCGCGCCGACCTCGCGCTGCAGCGCCTCGATGCACTGGGCCAGCTGGCGTCGCGCCGCGGTGATGCGTCCTTGGCGGACGTGTAGCCGGATGAGCGCGCGATGGGCCTCCTCGGCGGCCGCGTCGCTGGTGAGCAACCGGTCGGCAAGTCCCTCCGCTTCCGGCACGATGGCGGGCAGGTCGGCATCGCTGACCAGGCTCAGTTGCTCGACAAGTTGCAGAGCCTTGCGACGGCAAGCCCGCTGATGAGGCACGAACCATTGGTCGAGTGGCTCGGGTAGCGCGATGTCCGCGAGCAGGTCGCCCCCATAAAGCGCCGCGGCACGCGCGAGCGCCTGAGGCTCCGCGCTGGCAGCCAGGCGCTCGAATATCCAGGCATCCACGTCGTCCGGCGCGGCCGTGAAGTTCACGCGGTCGAGGTCGCCGCCGATGGCGACGCCAGCGGATTCAGGAAAGGCGCGCCGCAGCGCGGCCAGTGCATGGCGGAGACTGCCACGCGCCTGGGCCTCGGCGCGATCGGGCCAGAACGCTGCACACAACGCTTCACGGCGCACACCCTTGTCGCCGGCGAGCGCCAATGCAGCGAGCAGCAGCGCCGTCTTGCGAGTCGGGAGTTGCAGCGCCTGACCACTCGCATCGCGCAACCGAAGCCCGCCAAGAATCGAAATGCGCACCAAACAGCCTCCCGACGCCCGCGCGTTCGCGGGCCGAGGCTACCACCAGGTGACGATTTCACGCGCTTTTCACGGCGAGGACGCATGACAGCGAGCTCTTTTCACGGGCACTTGGCCAGCGGCTTCACGGGTCCGGGAGATCTTCTCGGCGTCATACCGATGGAGAGCCTCCATGTCACGGAACTTCCCCGACCCAACGCTGGCCCTGCACATCCGCGCTCCGCAAAGCGATCGGATTTTCGGCTGGGCCGCCAACGCAGCCGCGGAATTTAGGGCGTGGCTCGTGCTTGCGCGGACGCGCAAGGTAGTGCGCGAGTTGGACGCGAGGCAACTCGCCGATGCTGGAATCGATGCGTCGTCGATACTGCCGGCACGGCCGACGATCGCAATCGAGCGCGGCCTGATGAATCGGCTGATGACCATGCCTTAGGCGGGCGGCACAGCATTGCAGTAGCTCAGCGCTCGTCAAGCGGGCTATCGAACTCGCACCCAGGTGACGCGCCAGCGCACTGGGCAGACGGCGGTGAAATGTTCCGGTTCAGTGCCGCGCCACCGCGCGCGCCGCGGCGACGATCTCCTCGTCACCCGGAAACCGGCACACGTCGGCGGCGTTCTCCGGCGCCTCGACGAAGGTCCAGCGGATGACGCCCTCGGCATCGATCAGGAAGTGCCCGCTGGCCTGAAAGCCGTGCGCCTGGGCGATCTGTTGGTCGGCCTCGGTCGGCTCGAAGGCGTCCTGCCGGTTCAGCGCCTGCATCGCGTCGAAGATGTTCACCGCCTCGGGCAACTCCGGCCGCGAGCGCGTCGTCAGCCGGGCGAAGTGCGCGACCGACGTCGTCAGGGGCCACTTCAGCTGCAGCGGGTCGGTGTCGTCGGGCAGCACGCTCGCCTCACCGAGGCCGAATGCGTGATGCGTTCGCACCTCGGGGTCGGCGGCGAGCACCAGCGGCGTCGGCCGGTACTGGAAGTACTGACGCGCGCGCTCCAGCGGCGTGTTGACGACCGCGACCGTTTCGACGCCTGCTTCATCGAGCGCCTGCCGCGTCGCCGACAGCCGCGCGATCTGGCGCCGGCAGAACGGGCAATGCAGCCCGCGAAACAACGCCACCAGCACCGCGCGCTTGCCGCGATAGTCGTCGAGCGACACCGGGCCGTCGCGGTTGACCGCGGGCAGGCTGAACGCGGGCGCCGGATCGCCGGGCTGCAGGGGGCGGTGGTCCATGATCGACGGTCCTGTGGGTGCGGCCCGAACGCTTCAGGCCAGGAAAGGTAGCACGACCAGCGCGTCGGGATCGAGCCCGGCGCGTTCGCAGGTTGCGCTCGCGAGCTGCATCCAGCGGCCGGCTTGCGCGTCGTCGCCGTCGTCGAGGCACAGCGTCGCCAGCCCGTCGTAGCAGGGGAACAGCAACTGCGCCTCGCCCGAGGCCTCGGCGAGGGCCAGCGCTTCGCGGTAGTACGCCAGCGCGCGAGCCCGGTCGCCGTGGCACTGCTCGATCTGCGCCAGCACGACCAGCGACACCGCCAGGTGGTCGAGCTGCCCGGTGCGGCGGTCGATGTCGATCGCCGAGCGCGCCGCACCGACGCCCCTCTCGTCGCAGCGGTTGGTCAGCGTGCAATAGGCGACGGCCAGGTTGGCGTACAGCCGCGACTGCAGCCCGACGTCGCCGATGCGCTGCGCCGTCTGCAGCCCGCGCTCGCAGGCATCGATCGCGCGTTGCGGATCGCGCGAGCTGTACAGCACGCCGAGGTTCGACAGCGCGCGGCACTCGACCTGCGGCAGGTCGGCGGCGTGCGCGACCTCGCCGCTGCGTTCGAGCCGGGCGACGGCCTCGTCCAGGCGGTCGCAGCGCGCCAGTGCCGCGCCCTGCGTGTTGAGCGCCAGCGCGAACGCGGCCGAGCGCTCGCGCTCGTCGTCCGCGGTGGCCTCGGGTTCGAGCGCGGACAGCCGCTCGACATCGTCGATCGCGCGCTGCGTCCAGCGCAGCGCGGCGGCATGGTCGCCACTGCGGAACGCCCGCTGGCCGAGCTCCTGGTGCAGCTTGGCGTGCTCGATGTGCGGCGGCTCGTCGGCGATCAATGCCAGCGCGTCGTCGAGGCAGCCCCCCGCGCCGGCGCGGTCGCCGCCCGCCCAGCGCAGCGCGGCGATCTTGCGCAGCAGCCTCGCTTGGCCTATCGAATCGCCCTGCTGCGAACGCGCCGTCCGCGCCGCTTCGAGGTGCCGCAGCGCGTCGGCGATGCGCCCGGCCGGCGCGAGCACGTCGCCCAGGCGTTCTTCGACCTCGACCGCCCGGCCTTCGAGGCCGCTGCACGCCGCAAGTGTCTCGAGCGCCAGCTCGTAGCTGCGGATCGCGTCGGCGTTGGCATAGAGGCCGCGCGCCCAGTCGCCCGCGGCGACCAGGTAGCGCGCAGCGCGCGGCCGGTCGGCACCGAG
>DASURM010000488.1:0-12982 GCA_036280035.1 Burkholderiaceae bacterium
GCAGCCATGCGCTCTGCGCTGCTCGGCGCCGCATATGTCGCTGCCGTTGCACACCCACCCCCGGCTTTGCCGGCACCACCGAGGCATGCATCGGTAAACACCACGAGCGCCTTTGCGCGGCGGGCGGTGCCCGGTGGGGGCGACTTGTGGGGCGGCGAGAAGCGCAGCGGCGCAAGGGGGAGTCCGGCGCCGCAGGCGACGGACCGGCGAGGACGCCGTGAAGTTCGCAGCGCGTTCAGCGCTGCGAACGGCGGTACCGCAGCCGCCCTTGTGGCGCGAGCATCGCAGCGCAGTCGGCCCGCAGGGCCGACCGCCACAGTAGGAGCCCCCAGCGGGCACCGCCCACCGCGCCGCGCGAGGCTGCGCCGGGTTCGAGCCCTCGGCCCAAACTCGGTCGCGAAACGCGCGACGGTGGTGCGCTCGACTCTCATTTGCGCCACCGTGCCGTCCAACGTGCCAGCGTCGGCACGATGCCCTGCGGGAAGAACACCATGGTGGCCATCAGCACGGCGCCGAAGACCATCATCTCGTAGTCCTTGAACACCGTGAGCAACTGCGGCAGCGTGGTCAGCACCGCGGCGCCGACCACCGCGCCGTACACCGAGGCCATGCCGCCGAAGACCACCATGATCACCAGCTCGATCGAGTGCATGAACGTCGATTTGGCCGGCGTGATGAAACCGGCGTAGTGCGCGGTCAGCGCGCCGGCCACCGCCGCAAACAGCGCCGAGATCACGAACACGCGCAGCTTGTGGCGCGCGGCGTCGATGCCCAGCGTCTGCGCCGCGGTCTCCGAGCCGTGCAGCGCGCGCAACGCGCGGCCGGCGGGCGAATCGATCAGGTTGCCCGCCAGCCAAACCGACGCCAGCAGCACGGCGCCGACCACCCAGTACCAGACGCGCTCGCCCTGCAGCGCGAAGCCGGCCAGCGCCAGCGGCGGCACGGCCATGCCGTCGGGCCCGCCGGTGATGCGGTCTTCGGTGGTCAGCACGATCGACACGATTACGCCGAGGCCGAGCGTTGCCATCGCCAGGTAGTGGCCCTTCAGCCGCAGCGTCGGCCGCCCGACGACGAACGCCAGCACGCCGACCAGCGCCACCGCCACGGGCAGCGACAGCGCGGTGGGCCAGCCGAAGCGGCCGGCCAGGATCGCCGAGCCGTAGGCGCCGAGCGCGAAGAAGCCGGCGTGGCCGAGGCTGATCTGGCCCGCGTAGCCCACCAGCAGATTCAGGCCGACACAGACGATGGCGTTGAGCGCGACCAGGATCGCGACGTCGTAGAAGTAGTCGTTGGCGAGCCCCAGCGGCAGGCCCGCGATCACGATGGCCAGCACCAGCAGACCGCCGCGGCGTCGCTGGCCCGCACGGGCGGCAACCTTCTGAGCCTGCGGGCGCAGGTCAGACACGCTCGATCCGGCGCGCACCGAGCAATCCCCCCGGCAACAGGAACAACACCAGCAGGATCACGACGAAAGCGATCGCATCCTTGTACGCCGACGACACGAAACCGGCGCTCAGCGCCTCGAGCAGGCCCAGCACCATGCCGCCGAGCACCGCGCCGGTGAAGCTGCCGAGGCCGCCGAGCATCGCGGCCGCGAAACCCTTGAGGCCGAGCATCACGCCGCTTTCGTACGAGGTGAGCGTGATCGGCGCGGTCAGCACGCCGCCGAGCGCGCCGAGCAATGCGGCCAGGCCGAAGCTGGCCAGCATCACGGTGCGCGTCTGGATGCCCATCAGCCGCGCGGCCAGCGGGTTGTACGAGGTGGCGAGCATCGCCTTGCCGAACAGCGTGCGGCCGAAGAACCACGACAGCGCGAGCACCGCCAGCGCGGTGACGCCGAGCACCCACAGGCTCTGCGGCAGCACGGTGGCCCCGAAGATCCGGATCGGCTGATCGCCCGAGAACGACGGCAGCGCGTGGATGCGTTTGTCCCATACCAGGTGCGCCAGCCCGCGCAGGAACAGCGAGGCGCCGATGGTGATGATGATCAGCGTCACCGTGTCGGCGCCGCGGGCCGGCTCGATCGCGAGCTTCTCGAGCAGCAGCCCGACGAACACCGCGACGACGAGAGCCAGCAGCACCGCTAGCGGCAGCGGCAGGCCCATGGCCAGCAGCGACACCGCGCTCATGCCGCCGATCATCACGAACTCGCCCTGCGCGAAGTTGATCGCGCCGCTGGCGTTGAAGACGATCGAGAAGCCGAGCGCGACCAGCGCGTAGATCGCGCCGGCGGTCAGCCCGCCGGCGACGAACTGCAGCCAGGTGCTGCCCATGCCGCGCTCCGCCGCGCCCTGCGCATCAGTTCACGAGCGACCAGGTGCCGTTCTTGACCTCGAGCATGCGAAACGCGCTCAGGTCCAGGCCCATGTGATCGGTGGGCGACATGTTGACCACGCCGCCGGTGCCGATGTAGCCCTTGGTGGCTTCGATCGCGTCGCGCACCTTGGCCTTGTCGGTCGAGCCGGCGCGCTTGATCGCGTCGACCACCAGCATCAGGCCGTCGTAGGCATGGCCGCCGAAGGTCGAAACGTCGCTCTTGTACTTGGCCTCGTAGGCATTGCGGTAGGCGGTGACCACGGGCTTCTGCGGATCTTCGGCGGGCAGCAGGTCGGCCACCAGCAGCGCTGCCGCCGGCAGGCGCACGCCCTCGGCCGCCGGGCCGGAGAGCTTGATGTACTCCTTGGAGGCCACGCCGTGCGACTGGTACAGCGGCTGCGTCAGGCCCACCTGGCGGTAGTTGCGCGTGACGATCGCCGGGCCCTGGCCGAAGCCCGCGTTGAGCACCGCCTGTGCGCCGCTGCCGCGGATCTTGGTGAGTTGCGCCGTCATGTCGGTGTCGGCCGCGCCGTAGGTTTCGTCGGCGACGATCTCGATGCCGCGCTGGCCCGCCACCTTGAGGCACTCGGCGCGCATCGACTTGTCGAAGCCGCCCGCGCCCGAGATCAGCGCCGCCTTGGTGAAGCCGCGCGTCTTCATGTCGACGAAGACCTTCTCGCACGCCATGCGGTCGGTGTGCGGGGTCTTGAAGACCCACTTCTTCACCGGCTCGACGATCACCACCGCGCCGGCCAGCGAGATGAACGGGATCTGGGCGCTCTCGGCCAGCGGCACCACCGCCATCGTGGCGCCGGTGGTCGAGCCGCCGACGATCGCGTCGACCTTGTCCTGCTCGATCAGGCGCTTGGCGAAGGTGCGCGCCTTCTCGGCGTCGCCCCCCGAATCGTAGGCCACCAGTTGCAGCTTGCGTCCGATCACGCCGCCGGCCGCGTTGATCCGATCGACGTACATCTCGAGCGTCTTCTGCTCGGGGTCGCCGAGGAACGACGCCGGCCCGGTGACCGCGAGGAAGGCGCCGATGCGGATCGGCTCCTGCGCGCCGGCGGCGCCGGCGAACAGCAGCGAAACCAGCGCGGGGACCAGGCCCCGACGGATCGCTGAGAAGCGGGAACGTTGACCCATGACTTTGTCTCCAGTTGGATGGTCTGCCTGCACCCGCCGCGCCAGTGGCATTGCGACGGCTCTCGCGCCGCGGCGGCCGCCCGCCAGCGGACGCCATGGCTAGAATCTCGGCGCTGTCTCATTCTGGTACCAGAATGCGCCTTTGCCTTGATCTGGTTCATACTTTAGCCACCGCGACGACGCACGCAAGACCGTGAGAGCACCAACCCCGCGCACCGCCCCGGCCAGGCCGGCGCGCCGCGGCGCGCCGGCCGACGGCGACGCGGTCGCGGTGCGCCCGGTGCGCCGTGCCGACCTCGACCAGGTGATCGCGCTCGACGCCACCGTCACCGGGCTCGAGAAGCAGAGCTACTGGCGCTCGGTGTACAGGCGCTACGGCACGGGGACGAACCCGCAACGGCACTTCCTGGTCGCGGTCGCGGGCCGGCGCATCGTCGGCTTCCTGATCGGTGAGGTGCGCGACTGGGAGTTCGGTTCGCCGCCGTGCGGCTGGGTGTTCGCGATCGACGTCGCTCCCGACCGGCGCCAGGCCGGCGTCGGCACGCAGCTGCTGCAGGCGGTGTGCACGCTGTTTCGCCGCCTCGGGGTGCGCACGGTGCGCACCATGCTGTCGAGCGACAACACGCTGATCCTGTCGTTCTTCCGCAGCCAGGGCATGATGGCCGGCCCGCTGATTCCGCTGGAGATGGACCTTGACTGACCGCCGGCGACGCAGGTCGAACGCATGAAGCTGCAGAAGAACACGCAGCTCGCGCTGTACAGCGTGCTGGAGTTCGCCGCCGACCCGACGCGCCACATCGCGGCGGCGGCGATCGCCGAGAAGTACGGCGTGTCGCAGCACCACCTGGCCAAGGTGCTGTCGGAGCTGGCGCACGCCGGCGTCGTCGAGTCGGTGCGCGGCGTCGGCGGCGGCTACCGCTTCGCCGGCAACCCGCGGCGGCTGACGCTGATGGACATCATCCGGCTGTTCGAGCCCGACGGCGTGGGCACCGACGACGAGCTCGCGCCGAGCGGCACGACGCCGGTGGATCGAGCGCTCGATGCGGTGCTGTCGGAGATCGACCAGTTCGCGCGCGCCACCTTCGCGTCGATCACGCTGGCCACGATGCTGCGCCTGATGCAGCGGCAAAGCGGCGCGCGCCGGCCGCGCGCCGCGGTCGCGCGCGCCTGAGGCGCGTCGCCCGACACCGGCCCGGCCGGCTGCGCCACCGCCCCGGCGCGCCGCGGTCTTCGATGCAGCGTCGCCTCAGGGCACTACGGCGGTGGCCTCGAGCTCGATCTTGCCCGGGTTGTCGAGCAGGTCGGACACGAAGATCATGCTCATCGCCGGGAAGTGCTTGCCCATCTGGCGGCGCCAGATGGCACCGAGTTCCTTGCGCGCCGCCAGGTAGGCCGGCTTGTCGCAGCAGAACGCCGTGATGCGGCAGATGTGCTCGGGCTTGCCGCCGGCTTCGGCCAGCACCGCCAGCACGTTGCGCAGCGCCTGCTCGAACTGCGGCGCGATCTGTTCGCTGTGGAACTTCTGCTGGGCATCCCAGCCGACCTGGCCGGCGATGAAGACGATGCGGCCGCGGTCGGCCGCGATGCCGTTGCTGTAGCCGATCGGCGGCGCCCAGCCTTCGGGCAAGAGGGTGGTGGCAGTCATGTCGGTGCGCTCGTGAATCGGTGAGGTTGGGCAATCGCTCGCGCTACTCGGTGTAGCGCGGCGGATCGGGATCGTCGGCCCAGTCGGCGTCGGGTTTGGGGTAGCGCGCCATCCACTTGCGCACCATCGCCACGTGCTCGGTCTCCTCGTCGCGCAGTTCGATCGCCGCACGGCGCACCGCATCGTCGGTGGCGGTGCGCGCCAGCTCGTCGAAGAACGCCTCTGCGCGCTGCTCGGCGGCCAGCGCCAGCTCCAGCGCGTGCCACGGCTGCATCAGGTAGTGCACCTCGTCGTTGGGCACCACCTCGGGCGCCTCGGCCGACGGCCAGGCCCGAGCCGGCACCGGTGGATCGACGGTCCACTTCATCTGGTCCATGATCGCCTGCGCGTGCTTGGCCTCGTAGCCGGCCATGGTGCGGAACGCCTTGGCGACATCGCGGTTGTTGGCCATTTCCATCGCGTCGGCGAGTTCCTCGTAGCGCTGCACCGCGTCGCGCTCCATCGCCAGCGCCTGCGCCATGAACTCGTCGATCGTGCGCGGCCCGCTCATAACGCGAACTCCGCTTCGAGCGCCGCCGTCGGCTCGACGGCGTGCTCTTGGCCCAGCGGGTAGGGCGAGCGCTTGCCCGCGTACAGCACGCCGATGTTGAAGCCGTCGTCGGTCATGATGCGGCGCGCCGCGCGCGCGGGGTCGTCGGTGACCTCGACCGACGCCGGATGCACCTGCGATTTCCACTCGCGCTGCTCGGGCCGGAAGGTGACGCACGGGCTGAGGATCTCGATGAACGAGAAGCCCGGGTGGCGGATGCCCTCGGCCAGGATCTGCGCCAGGCCGTTGGGGTCGCTCGACGTCGCGCGGGCGACGAAGTTGGCGCCGGCGGCCAGCGCGATCACCAGCGGGTGGAAGGCGCGGATCTTGGTGCCGCCGGGAGCGAGCTTGTTGTCCCAGTCGGGCTCGGTGGTCGGCGATGCCTGGCCCTTGGTCATGCCGTAGACGTGGTTGTCCATCACGATGTAGGTGAGGTCGACGTTGCGCCGGCAGGCGTGCAGGAAGTGGTTGCCGCCGATCGAGTAGCCGTCGCCGTCGCCGCCGGCCACCAGCACCGTGAGGTCGGGCCGCGCCACCTTCAGCCCGGTGGCCGCGGCCAGCGAGCGGCCGTGCACGCCGTGGAAGCCGTAGCACGACGTGTACGCCGGGATGCGCGAGCTGCAGCCGATGCCCGACACCACCGCCACCTGGTGCGGCGACAGTTGCAGCAGCGCGAACGCCTTGGTCACCGCGTTGAGCACCGAGAAGTCGCCGCAGCCCGGGCACCAGACCGGCTTGGTGGTCGATTTGTAGTCCGCGGCGCTGAACGCCGAGGGCACTGTCATGTCGTTCATTCGCTTGGCTCCGAAAACGCGCCATATGCAGCGGCGCAGGCCGGCTGGATCGTCATGCCGCCACCTCCTCGTCGCGATGCGAGTGCGCCCACGCGGTGATGGCGTGCGCCAGCTCGCCGGGCCGCAGCGGCAGCGGGCCCGGCTGGTGGTAACTCGCCGGCCGCCCCGGCAGGTCGATCATGCCGCGCAGGTAGCGCAACAGCTGCGCGCCGTGGTTCTGCTCGATCACCATCACCTCGTGCACGCCCTCCAGCGCCTGCACCATGCGGTGCGGCTGCAACGGCGCCAGCAGGCGCAGCGCGATCAGCCGCACCGGCACGCCGGCGGCCGCCGCGCGCTGCAGCGCCTCGCGCACCGGCGCGGTGGCCGAGCCGAAGGTGATGACCGCCAGCTCGCTGTCGCCTTCGACGTCGGCCCAGCGCTCGCCGTAGTCGTGCTGCGCCAGCTTGCGCTCGCGCTTGTCGAGCTGGATGCGGTGGTCGCGCGCCTGGCTGCTCGGCACGCCGACCTCGGTGTGCTCCAGGCCGTCGGCGGTGTAGGTGATGCCCGGCGTGCCCGGCACGGCCATTGGCGAGACGCCGGTGGCGGTGTCGCGGTAGCGCTTGTAGTCGGGCGTGTGGGCCGCCGCGATCAGGCGCGGGTTCTCGCTCGCCGGCGGCTCGGGCAGGCGGTCGACGATGGCGCGCGACTGACCCATGAACTGGTCAGACAGCAGAACAGCCGGCGCCTGCAGCGCCTCGGCGAGCTGCACCGCCCACTGCGTGGTGGCCAGGCAATCGGCCAGCGAGGTCGGCGCCAGCACCAGCCGCGGCGCATCGCCGTGCAGGCCCCACACCGCGAACGACAGATCGCTCTGCTCGCTCTTGGCCGGGATGCCGGTGGAAGGGCCGCCGCGCATCACGTCGACGATCACGATCGGCACCTCGGCGCTCACCGCCAGGCCGATGCCCTCGGCCATCAGCGCCAGCCCGGGGCCCGCGGTGGCGGTGAGCGAGGGCACACCACCGAACGACGCGCCGATGATCATGTTGACCGACGCCAGTTCGTCCTCGGCCTGCAGCAGCGTGCCGCCGACGCGCTTCAGAGCCGGCGCCATCCACTCGAGCAGCTCGGTGGCCGGCGTGATCGGATAGGCGGCGACGAAGCGCACGCCGCCGCGGATCGCCCCGTAGCCCGCGGCCTCGTTGCCGCTGAGCTGCCAGCGCCCGGCCGGCGGCGCGCTCGATGCGGGCAACGGCGACGGGCGCGGCATGTCCGATGCCGCCGCCGCGCCCCAGCGCAGCGCGGCGAGGTTGGCTTCCAGCGCCTGCTCGCCGCGCTTCCACGACGCGCGCAGCGCCGCCTCCAGCGCCGGCAGCGGGATGCCGGCCCAGCCGCCGGTGAGGCCGAGCGCGAGCATGTTGATCCACGCGCCCGGGTGCGCCTTGGCCGTCTTCTTCAACGGGAACGTGACGACGCGCGCACCGCTGGCGGTGAACACCGCGGGCACCACGCCCTCGTCGACGTCGCCGACCACGACGCTGCTGCCGGTGAGCGGGATCTCGTCGGCGAAGCGGTTGACGTTGCCCCAGTCGAGCGCCAGCAGCAGGTCGAACGCGTCGTCGAGCGATTGCACGGGGCTGGCCGACAGGCGCAGCAGCGCCGCCGCCTCGCCGCCGCGGATCTGCGGCCCGCTGGTGCGCACCATCAGGCCGTACAGACCGGCGCGCGCCGCGGCATCGAGCAGCATCGTGCCTGCCGTCATCACGCCGCTGCCGCCGCTGCCGGCAATGGCGATCGACAGGCTGCCGTGAGCGCCCGGTTGGGCCGGGGTGTCGGTGTCGGATCGGTGCAGCGCCATCGCCTGGAACCTCTGTGCGGTGATGCCTCGCAGTGGAGCCTCGGAAAATATCCTCGTAATTGATGCGGATCAAGGAATTGGCGCGCCAGCGGCCGAAAACTGCGCGCCATCAACCTTAAATACGCATTGCGGTACCGGTTTGCGCCAATACCGATCGTGCCACCGCCGAACACTGCCCGAAAAGGATCAACCGATGAACGCTCCCGAACCCCTGGCCGCGCTTCGCGATTTCAAGAACCACGACCTCACGCCCGACTTCGGCCGGCCCGGCGTGCGCTACGAGAAGCGCCCCGCGCGCCGGCCCGACGGCAGCGTCGCCGCGGGGCTCTACAACGCCTGGATCTGGCTCGACAACCCGGGCCAGTACAACAGCTACACCACCGACATGGTCAAGGGCGTGATCCTGGGCATGCGCGCGGCCAGCAACGACCGCTCGGTCAGCGCCGTGGTGTTCACCGGTGCCGGCGACAAGGCGTTCTGCACCGGCGGCAACACCAAGGAGTACGCCGAGTACTACGCCGGCCACCCGCAGGAGTACCGCCAGTACATGCGGCTGTTCAACGACATGGTCTCGGCCATCCTCGCCTGCGACAAGCCGGTGATCTGCCGCGTCAACGGCATGCGCATCGGCGGCGGCCAGGAGATCGGCATGGCGTGCGACTTCTCGGTGTCGACCGACCTCGCGCGCTACGGCCAGGCCGGCCCCAAGCACGGCTCGGCGCCGATCGGCGGCGCGACCGACTTCCTGCCGGTGATCGTCGGCGCCGAGCGCGCGATGGCCGCCTGCGTGCTGTGCGAGCCGTTCTCGGCGCACAAGGCCTACCAGATGGGCATGCTCACCGAGATCGTGCCGGCGCTCAAGGTCGACGGCAAGTTCGTCGCCAACCCGCTGGTCGAGACGCAGCGCATGGTCGACGAGTACGGCCGCAACATCTACGGCGAGCCCAAGACCGGCGACGCGCTCAAGGAAGCCAAGGCGCTGATGGCGCGCGGCAAGGTCGATCTCGAGCGGCTCGACGCCAAGGTCGAGGAGCTGTGCGCCAAGATCCTGCTCACCTTCCCCGACTGCACCACCAAGACGCTCGAGGAGCTGCGCAAGCCCAAGCTCGACGCCTGGAACCGCAACAAGGAGAACTCGCGCGCCTGGCTGGCGCTGAACATGGTGACCGAGGCACGCTCGGGCTTCACCGCGTTCAACGACGGGCCCAAGGACGACCGCGAGGTCGACTTCGTCGCGCTGCGGCAGAAGCTCGCCGCCGGCCAGAGTTGGGTCGGGTCGCTGCACGACGAGATCCAGCCCAAGGGCGGACAGCGTGGCTGAGCGCAGCGACGCCACCGCGGCGACGCAAGCCGGCATGCCGCCGCTGAAAGACTGGCTCGACGCCGACGGCGCGCTGCTGCGGCTGCGGCTGGCTCGCCCCAAGGCCAACATCGTCGACGCCGAGATGATCGCCGCGCTGCACGGCGCGCTGGTCGCCCACGGCACCAACCGCTTCCTGCGCGGCGTGCTGCTCGATGCCGAGGGCCCGCACTTCAGCTTCGGCGCCAGCGTCGAGGAGCACCTGCCCGCGCGCTGCGCGCAGATGCTGGCGTCGCTGCACGAGCTGATCATCGCGATGGTCGAGTTCCCGGTGCCGATCCTGGTGGCGGTGCGCGGCCAGTGCCTCGGCGGCGGGCTCGAAGTGGCGCTGGCGGGCCACTGGCTCTACGCGGCGCCCGACGCGCTGTTCGGCCAGCCCGAGATGAAGCTCGGCGTGTTCGCCCCCGCCGCGTCGGTGCTGCTGCCGTACCGCATGCCGATGCCGATGGCCGAAGACCTGCTGTACTCGGGGCGCTCGATCGGCGCCGCCGCCGCCCACGCCTGCGGCCTGGTGCACACCGTGGCCGACGACCCGGCCGACGCGGCGCTCGGCTGGTTCCACGAACACCTGGCCGGCAAGAGCGCGGCCGCACTGGCCTGCGCCACCGCGGCGGCACGCGGCGCGATGCAGCGCGACGTGCGGCAGCGGCTGGCCGAAGTGGAGCGCCTTTACCTCGACCACCTGATGGCCACACGCGACGCCAACGAAGGCCTGGTTGCGTTCCTGGCCAAGCGCAAACCGCAATGGGAGCATCGCTGATGGCCGCAACGAAACCCGCCGTGATCCAGATCGTCGAGCGCTGCGAGGCGCTGTTCGAGGATCTGCACTTCAACGCCGTCAAGGAGTGGAAGGCCAAGGAGCCCGGCCGCAAGGCGATCGGCTACATGCCGGTGTACGTGCCGCGCGAGCTGATCCACGCCGCCGGCATGCTGTCGGTGGGCATCCTCGGCGGCGGCGACGCGCTCGAGGTGATCCAGGGCGACGCCTACTACCAGAGCTACATCTGCCGCATCCCGCGCTCGACGATCGAACTGGGCCTCACCGGCCGGCTCGACTGCCTCGACGGCATGCTGTTCCCGAGCATCTGCGACGTGATCCGCAACCTGTCGGGCATGTGGCAGCTGCTGTTCAAGGACAAGTACGTGCGCTACGTCGACGTGCCGCAGAACTACCAAGACGAAGTCGGCGGCCGCTTCTACGTGCAGGAGATGCAGCACATCCGCGACGATCTCGGCAAGCTGCGCGGCAAGCCGATCACCGACGCCGAGCTGAACGCGTCGATCGCCGTCTTCAACGAGAACCGGCGCGCGATCCGCGACCTCTACGCCTACCGCGCCGCCAAGCCTTGGCAGGCGCCGACCTCCGAGGTCTACCTGCTGCTGCGCGCCGGCATGGTGCTGCCGGTCGAGGAGCACACCGCGCTGGTGCGCGAGTACCTCGCCGCGGTCGAGCAGATGCCGCGTCCGAAGCGCGACAACGCGCGCGTGGTGATCAACGGCTCGTTCTGCGAGCAGCCGCCGCTGGCGCTGATCAAGTCGATCGAGATGTCGGGCTGCTACATCGTCGACGACGACTTCATGCTCGTCACGCGCTGGCTGCTCGACGACGTGCCCGAAGACCGCGACCCGCTCGACGAACTGAGCAAGGCCTTCCTGCACCGCTCGGCCGCCACCGCCGCCAAGTACGACGCCACCCGCGAGGAGAAGGGCGTCTTCCTGATGAAGCAGGTCAAGACGCGCGGCGCCGAGGGCGTGATCTTCGCGGCGCCGTCGTTCTGCGACCCCGCGCTGCTCGAGCGCCCGATGCTGCAGGACGTGCTGGCCAAGCACAAGATCCCGTACACCGCATTCAAGTACGCGGAGAACACCGGCCAGATGGCCCCGATCCGCGAGCAGGCCGGCACCTTCGCCGATTCGATCAAGCTCTGGAGTGCCGCATGAACACACCTGTTTCGATGCCCAAGCCGACCGGCTCGGCCAAGAAGCCGCAGAACGTCATCAAAGAAGACGCGATGTGGATGCAGAAGGAGCTGATCAACAGCAACTACAAGGACCTGGCAACCGCCCACGAGCGCAACCGCAAGGTGGCGGCTACCTTCGTGCCGGGCAACCTGAACGAGTTGCTGATGTGCTTCGACTTCGCGCGCAGCCTGCCCGAGACCAACGCGCTGCAGAACGGCATGCGCAAGAAGAGCGGCAAGTTCATCATGGACGCCGAGCGCGACGGCCAGAGCGAGGACGTCTGCACCTACGTCAAGGCCGACCTCGGCATGATGCAAGGCGGCGAGATCGGCCCCACCGGCGAAGCGCTGCCGGTGCCCGACATCCTGCTGCTCAGCTACACCGGCTGCTTCACCTTCATGAAGTGGTTCGAGCTGATCCGCCACAAGTACGGCTGCGAGACCGTGATGCTGCACGTGCCGTACCAGGGTGACGGCAAGATCACGCCGAGCATGAAGGAGTACGTCGTCAAGCAGCTCAAGGAGACCGTGATCCCCACGCTGGAACGCGTCTCGGGCGTCAAGTTCGACATCGACCGGCTGCGCCAGTACATGCGCGAATCGGTCAAGGCCGAAGACAACCTGGTGCACGTGCTGCAGTCGGCCAAGAACCGGCCGAGCCCGATCGACGGCTACTTCGGCGCGGTGTACTACATCGGCCCGATCTTCACCGCCTTCCGTGGCACGCCCGAGGCCAGCGAGTACTACCGCGTGCTGCGCAACGAGATCGACGAGCGCGTTCGTCAGGGAAAGGGCCCGGTCACGCCCGACGGCGACATGGGCGAGGAGAAGTACCGCCTGATCGTCGAAGGCCCGCCCAACTGGACGAGCTTCCGCGACTTCTGGAAGATGTTCTACGAAGAAGGCGCGGTGGTGGTGTCGTCGACCTACGCCAAGGTCGGCGGCCTGTACGACTTCGGCTTCCGCCACGACCCCGAGAACCCGCTGGAGTCGCTGGCCGAGTACTGCCTGGGCTGCTACACCAACCTGAACCTGCCGTCGCGCATCGACATGATCTGCCGCTACATCGACGAATACTCGGCCGACGGCCTGCTGATCAACTCGATCAAGAGCTGCAACAGCTTCTCCGCGGGTCAGCTGCTGATCCTGCGCGAGGTGGAAAAACGCACCGGCAAGCCGGCGGCGTTCATCGAGACCGATCTCGTCGATCCGCGCTACTTCTCGGCGGCGAACGTCAAGAACCGGCTCGAGAGCTACTTCCAGATGGTCAAGCAGAAGCGCACCTCGACGGGCGCGAGCGGCCTCGCGGGATCCGTGATCCCGATCGCGGCTCA
>DASURM010000489.1:0-4427 GCA_036280035.1 Burkholderiaceae bacterium
CTGCCCGGCGGCAGCCTGAACTGCGGCTTGCTCGGGTCGTTGTACCAGTCGAGCCAGCCCGGCGTCTTCTCGAACTTCATGGCTTCGCCTCGCGCGCACCGGAGCGCAGATGAGCCAGGACGCGATCGGCCTCGACGCGCCAGTCGCTGCTGCGGGCGAAGCCGGGGCCGCCCCTGTCGCCGAACACGCCGGCGTCGGCAAGATCGGCTACCCAGCCCTGACGCTCGGCGGTGCCACTCGCACTCCATGGTTCGAGCCCGGCCTCGCGCACGGTGAGCGCGACCTCGCGCACCTCTTCGCTACGGCGACGTCCGTGTTCGATCGCGCGCTGGAAGAAGTACGCGCCCTGTTTCTCCCAATCGATGCCCGGAAAGGTTTCCTTCAACGATGCCAGCACCGCGTCCTCGACGCCGTAGTGGCGCGCGGCGGTGAAGCTTTCGATCACCATCGCCTCCAGCCCTTTGATCATCACGCTGCGGCACATCTTGGTGGCCGAGGCGACCCCGAACGTCTCGCTGGTCACCTCGGCCGTGAAGCCGAGGCCATCGAGCCGCGGCGCGAGCGCCTTCGCATCGGGGCCACCGAGCAGCAGCGGCACTCTGATGCGGTACGGCGGCACCGAGGTCATGACCGCAGCTTCCACGTAGCGCGCGCCGGTGGCATTGACGATTTCCGCCGCCCGGATCTTTGCCCCCGGTGACGCCGAGTTGAGGTCCAGGAAGAACGCACCGCGCCCGAGCCCTGCGGCACTGGCACGGGCCACCGGCACCGCCTGGTTCGCGGTGACGGCAGAGACGACCAGTTCGGCGTCGCGCACCGCGGCGGAATGCGAGTCGGCCAGCGTCACGCCGTTGCGGCCAGCATGCGCGCGCAGGGGCTCGCCGGCGTCGGCCGCGAGCTTCAGATCGAACGCCGCGACCGTCTCGCCGCGCGCGCGCAGATCCTCGGCCAGGATGCGACCGACTTCGCCGTAGCCGATCAGGGCGATTCGCATCGCGGTGGCGCCTAGTCGATGTACTTCAAGCCGGCCTTCTGCAGCGGCTCGCGCATCTTGTACATGTCCAGTCCCAGCACGCCGGATGCCAGCTTGGCGCGCTTGTCGCCTTCGTTGGCCTCGCGCGCAGCCGCGGCATCGGCCACCCTGGCTGCGGCAGCGGCAGGCACGACCACCACGCCGTCGTCATCGGCGACGATCGCGTCGCCGGGATGCACCAGCGCACCCGCGCAAACCAGCGGAATGTTCACCGAACCGAGCGTCGCCTTGACCGTGCCCTTGGCGCTGACCGCCTTGCTCCACACCGGGAAGCCCATCTCGGTGAGCACCTTGACGTCGCGCACGCCGCCGTCGATCACGAGGCCCCGCGCGCCGCGGGCGCGAAAGCTGGTGGCCAGCAGGTCGCCGAAGAAACCGTCGCTGTTGTCGGCGGTGCAGGCGGCCACGACGATGTCGCCCTCGCGAATCTGCTCGGCCGCGACGTGCAGCATCCAGTTGTCGCCCGGCTGCAACAGCACCGTGACCGCCGTGCCGGCGATCTGCGCCCCGGGATAGATCGGTCGCATGTAGGGCCGCATCAGCCCGACGCGGCCTTGCGCCTCGTGCACCGTCGCAACGCCGAACGACCCGAGGCGGTCGACCGCTGCGCGCTCGGCGCGGGCGATGTGGCGCTTGACGATACCCAGCTCGTACATCTCACTTCCCCTTCTTCTTCAGCGCAGCATCGAGCCGCGGAAACACCCGCCGCGCGTTGCCTTCGTAGATCTGAAAGCGCTGCTCGGGGGTGAGTGCGGCGGCCTCGATGTAGCGCTTGGTGTCGTCGTAGTTGAACCCGGTCTCGGGGTCGACGCCGCGCACCGCGCCGATCATCTCGCTGGCGAACAGCACATTGCCGATCGGAATCACGCGCGTCAGCAGGTCGATGCCCGGCTGGTGATAGACGCAGGTGTCGAAGAAGACGTTGTTCAGCAGGTGGTCCTTGAGCAACGGCTTCTTCAGCTCCTGCGCCAGCCCGCGGTAGCGGCCCCAGTGGTACGGCGCCGCGCCGCCGCCGTGCGGGACGATGAACTTCAGCGTCGGGAAGTCCTTGAACAGATCGCCCTGGATCAACTGCATCACCGCGGTGGTATCGGCGTTGATGTAGTGCGCGCCGGTGGTGTGGAAGCACGCGTTGCAGCTCGTACTCACGTGGATCATCGCCGGCACGCCGTACTCGACCATCTTCTCGTAGATCGGGTACCAGTGCCTGTCGGTCAACGGGGGCGAGGTCCAGTGCCCGCCAGACGGGTCGGGGTTCAAGTTGAGGCCGACGTTGCCGTACTGCTCGATGCACTTCACCAGCTCGGGAATGCAGGTCTTCGGGTCGACGCCGGGGCTCTGCGGCAGCATCGCCGCCGGAATGAAATGATCGGGAAAGAGCTGCGATACCCGAAAGCAAAGCTCGTTGCAGATCGCGGCCCAGGTGCTCGACACCTGGAAGTCGCCGATGTGATGCGCCATGAAGCTGGCGCGCGGGCTGAAGATCGTGAGGTCCGAGCCACGCTGCTTCATCAGCCTGAGCTGGTTGGCCTCGATCGATTCGCGCAACTCGTCATCCGAGATTCTCAGTTCGCTCGGCTTCGGCGCAACCGACGGATCCTTGATCCCCGCGATCTGCGCGTTGCGCCAGTTCTCCAGCGCCTTGGGCGCGGTGGTGTAGTGGCCGTGACAGTCGATGATCATGGGCAGATCCCCTTCATGCCGGTTCCATGCCGTGGCGGCGCTTGGGCTCGGTGGTGGGCGGCGAAGCCATGAACGCCAGCACTGCCCGCGCCGCCTCGGCCTGCGCCGACGTGGCGCACACGCCGGCGGAGAACGTGGTGATGAACTGCGTGTCGCCCGGCAGGCCGCCGATCACGGCGATGCCCGGCAGGCTCATCAGCTCGCTGAGCTGCTGGAAGCCCAGATCGACCTCGCCGCGCGCCACCAGCGACCCTACCGGCACGCCGGGCGGCGCCTGCACGATGCGCGGGGCGATCTCCGCCGCGATGCCCCAGCGCTCGAACAGCTTGCGCAGGTGCACGCCGCTGGGGCCGGTGGAGTGGCTGATGCGCGCGGCGGCGAGCACGGCGGCCTCGAGCGCGGCCTCGGTGCTCACGTCGGGCCGCGGCGCGCCCGCACGCACGGCGATCGCCACCGGCGAGCGCACGAGATCGACGCGAGGGCCGGCCACGTGGCCCGAGGCGATCAAGCGATCGATCGCGTCGGAAGCCAGGAACACCACGTCGAAGCGCTCGCCCGCCTCCACGCGCTTGGCGGCATCGACTCCCCCGACTGATTCGATCGCGACGGCGATCCCCGTCTGCTGTTCGCACGCACGCGCCAGATCGGCCAGCAACGCGCGAGTGGCCATCGATGAAATGCCGGTGATGCGTGGACTCATGTCGCGCGTGCACGCTCGGGACGTACTCTGGCTACAGATTGTGCGCGTCTCGCGCCTCCAAGCCAGCCTTTGGACCTACTAGCAGCTATGCCGCTGCGGCATGGCAGCCCAGGTCAGCGCCTCGCCTTGCGCCCAGGCTGGCGCGGCGCGTCGACCAGCTCGGCCAGCAGGCGTGCCACCCGTCGCGTCAGCGGTGTGGCTGGCTTGGTGGCCGATTGCGCAAGGAACAGCACGCTCACGATCTCGGGCTCGACGATCGGCCGCGTCGTCAACTCGCGACCGCGTCCGGAGGCCTCGACCGCGCTGGCGTTCAGCACCGCGCAGCCCACGCGCGCGCACACCAGGTCGATGATCGCCGGCACGCTCGACACCTCCCACGCCACCTGCAGCTTGACGCCCGCTGCGTTGGCCTGCGTCTGCAGCAGTCGGCGGATCGATTGGTGGCGCTCCGGCAAGATCAGCGGAAACGCGCCGAGTTCGCGCAGCGGCACCGCGCGTTTGCCGCCCCTGCGCCCACGCGCCGCCTCCACCAGGCACAGCCGCTCACGCAACAGCGGCGTGAACTCGAGCCCCGGCTGCGCCTCCGGGTTGTAGAGCAGGCCGACGTCGGCGCGCCCGCCGCCGATCCACTCGGCGATATGCGCGCTCAAGCCTTCGACGAGGGTGAGCCGCGCGCGAGGCAGGTGCTCGCGAAAGCCCTCGATCAAGGGCAGGGAGAGGCGGCGGCCGATGCTCGGCGGCATCCCGACCGTCACGTGGCCCACCGCAGCGTCGCGCTGCTTGCCCAGGTCTTCGCGCGCCAGCGACACACGCTGCAGGATATGCACGCCGTGGTCGAACAGGCGGCGCCCGGCGTCGGTCAGCGACACGCCGCGGCCATTGCGCAGCAGCAGGGTCTCACGCAGATCGGTCTCGAGCGCTCGCACCCAGCGGCTCAGCGCCGGTTGGGCCAGATCGAGCACGCGCGCGGCCTTGCTGAAGCTGCCCAGCTCGGCGACACGGACGAAGCTC
>DASURM010000490.1:0-7123 GCA_036280035.1 Burkholderiaceae bacterium
TCCAGCGCGGCCACGCTGGCGGCGCGAACACCGTCGAGCCGGGCCGTGTGCTCGAGCAGCGCAGCGTCGCCGCGCGCGCGCACGTCGTCGACGATGTGCTCGACCGTCTGCTCGATCGCACGGTCGGTTTCGCCCGACCAGTGCAGCACGCGCTGAAACTGCGCATCGAAATCGCGCTCGGTGGTGGCCAGGCGGGCGATGCGCAGAACGCTCATGTCACCGCCTCCACGCGCGCCGCCGCCAATGCCTCGATCACCGGCCGCAGCGTCTCGCGCTGGAGCTTCAGCGACGCCGGGTTGACGACCAGCCGCGCGCTGATGTCCATCACGCGCTCGACCTCGATCAGGTTGTTGGCCTTCAGCGTGCTGCCGGTGGACACCAGGTCGACGATGGCGTCGGCCAGCCCGGTCAGCGGCGCCAGCTCCATCGAGCCGTACAGTTTGATCAGGTCGACGTGCACGCCCTTGTCGGCAAAGTGCTGGCGCGCGAGTTGCACGTACTTGGTGGCCACGCGGATCCGCGAGCCCTGCCGCACCGCGACGGAATAGTCGAAGTCGCTGCGCACCGCGACGCTGAGCCGGCAGCGCGCGATGCCGAGGTCGACCGGCTGGTACAGCCCCGCGGCGCCGCCCGCATGGCCCCACGCGGCATCGTGCTCGAGCAGCACGTCGAGGCCGACCACGCCGAGGTCGGCGCCGCCGTATTGCACGTAGGTCGGTACGTCGCTCGCGCGCACCAGGACCACGCGCAGGTCGGCGCGGTTGGTCGGCAGGATCAGCTTGCGCGAGGTCTCGGGGTTCTCCAGCACCGCCAGGCCCGCGCGCTGCAGCAGCGGCAGCGTCTCGTCGAAGATGCGGCCCTTGGACAGCGCCAGCATCAGCATCGCGATCCCTCCCTGGGGCTCATTTCACTCTTTCGATCGCCGCGCCGAGCGCGCGCAGCTTGTCTTCCATGCGCTCGTAGCCGCGGTCGAGGTGGTAGATGCGGTCGACGATGGTCTCGCCTTCGGCCACCAGCGCGGCGATCACCAGCGATGCCGACGCGCGCAGGTCGGTGGCCATCACGGTCGCGCCCGAAAGCCGCGGCACCCCGCGCACCAGCGCCGTGCGGCCGTCGACCTCGATGTCGGCGCCGAGCCGCAACAGCTCGTTGACGTGCATGAAGCGGTTCTCGAAGATCGTCTCGACGATCGTCGCGGCGCCGTCGGCGATCGCGTCCACCGCCATGAACTGCGCCTGCATGTCGGTGGGAAACGCCGGATATTCGCTGGTGCGGATGCTCACCGCGCGCGGCCGGCCGGCGGCGCGCACGCGGATGCCGCCCGGCACCGCGTCGATCGCGGCGCCCGCTTCGCGCAGCCGCTCGATCACCGCCTCGAGCAGCGACGCATCGGCGTCGCGCAGCAGCACGTCGCCGCCGCAGGCGGCCACCGCGCACAGGAAGGTGCCGGTCTCGATGCGGTCGGGAATGAAGCGATGCGGCGCGCGCGGCGCGTGCAGCGCAGCGACGCCGCGGATGCGCACGCGGCTGGTGCCGTGGCCTTCGATGTGCGCGCCCATCGCGATCAGCAGCCGAGCCAGGTCGGCCACCTCGGGCTCCTGCGCGGCGTTCTCGAGCACCGTTTCGCCGTCGGCCAGGGCGGCGGCCATCATCAGGTTCTCGGTGCCGGTGACCGTGACCATGTCGGTGGTGATCGACGCGCCTTTGAGCCGCCGCGCCCTGGCCAGGATGTAGCCGTGCTCGACGCGGATGTCGGCGCCCATTGCGCGCAGGCCGTGGATGTGCTGGTCGACCGGCCGCGAGCCGATCGCGCAGCCGCCGGGCAGCGACACGCGGGCCTCGCCGCAGCGCGCCAGCAGCGGGCCGAGCACGAGGATCGACGCGCGCATCGTCTTCACCAGCTCGTACGGCGCCTCGGGCGACGCGATGCGCGAGGCATCGATCTGCACCTGGGCGGGCTGCGCCGTCGAGCGTTCGGCGAGCACGCCCATGTGGCGCAGCAGCCTCAGCGTGGTGTTCACGTCCTGCAGTCGCGGCACGTTGGCCAGCGTCACCGGTGCCGGGCTGAGCAGCGCCGCGCACAGCCCCGGCAGCGCCGCATTCTTGGCGCCCGAGATCGACACCTCGCCCTGGAGGCGCCGGCCACCGCGAATCAGCAGTTTGTCCATGGCAAGAGCGGGTCAGCGACGCGGGCCCGGGGGCTGGAGCAGCGCCAACCCGTCGGGCCGCGCCATCACCGCCGCCCGCGGCCTGCCGCCGCGGGAGCAATCAATGGTGATGGGGCTGGTTCTCGGCGGCCCATTCGGCCGGGGTGAGGGTCTTCATCGACAGCGCGTGAATCTGCTCGCGCATCTTATCGCCCAGGGCCGTGTACACCTGCTGGTGGCGCCGCACCCGCGGCAACCCCTCGAAAGCCGGCGACACGATGGTGGCGAAGAAATGCCTCCCGTCGCCCTCGACCTCCAGGTGCTCGCAGACAAGCCCTGCGGCGATGAAGCGGCGCACGTCTTCGGCAGTGGGGTCGGTCATGGCAGCGATTATCGCCGCATCGGCCCGACCGGCTGCCGCGCGGGGTCAGGGCCGAATCTTGTAGCCCGTGTGCAGCAGCCGCAGCGCGACCGCAGCGACAAGAAGGAAACTCGCCGCCACCACGCCCAGGCTGAGCAGCGGCGAGACGTCGCTGACGCCGAAGAAGCCCCGGCGAAAGCCGTCGACCATGTAGAAGAACGGATTGAGGTGACTCGCCGCCTGCCAGAACGGCGGCAGCGAATGCACCGAGTAGAACACCCCGGCGAGAAACGTCATCGGAACGACGATGAAGTTCTGGAACGCCGCCATCTGGTCGAACTTTTCGGCCCACAGCCCGGCGATGAGCCCGAACGAGCCCATCATTCCCGCGCCGAGCACGCCGAACACCACGATCCACCACGGCTCCCTGGGCAGCCCCGGCGCGAACCACGATGCCACCAGCAGCACGCCTGCGCCCACCGCCAGCCCGCGCAGCACCGAGGCGCCGACGTAGGCGGCGTACCAGGCCGCCGGCGACAGCGGCGTCACCAGCAGGAACACCAGATTGCCGGTGATCTTGCTCTGGATGAGCGACGAGCTGGAGTTCGCGAACGCGTTCTGCAGCACGCTCATCATCACCAGCCCCGGCACCAGGAAGCTGGTGTAGCGCACGCCGGGGTACACCTGCACGCGGTCCTCGAGCACGTGGCCGAAGATCAGCAGGTACAGCATCGAAGTCAGCACCGGTGCGGCAACGGTCTGGAAGCCCACCTTCCAGAAGCGCAGCACCTCCTTGTAGAACAGGCTACCCGCCCCGGCGAGCGTCAGCGACGGCATGTCAGCGGCGCCCGGCCGCCCGAAGCCGCTGACGGCCTTGCAGGCCGCGCTGGTCCTGGCGGACCAGCCGCTCGCCAGGCGTGGTCGGTCCACAGGATCGACCACGTCCGGGCTCGCCCCCCTCGGGGGGCCGCGAACAACGTGAGCATGGGGGTACGCACATCGTGGCACGATAGCAGCATGGCTGATGGGGCATCGTCGGGCGGCGCGCCGTGGCTGTGGGCCGGCGCCAGCGGCTACTCGTACAAGGAGTGGAAAGGCCCGTTCTACCCGGCCGACCTGGCCGACGACGGCATGCTCGGCTGGTACGCGCAGCACCTGCCCACCGTCGAGATCAACAACACCTTCTACCGCAACCCGAAGCGCGAGGTGCTCGCCCGGTGGGCCGAAGCGACGCCCGCGCACTTCCGCTTCGCGATCAAGGCAACGCGTCGCATCACGCACGACGCACGGTTGAAGGCCGACGGCGCTGCCGAGCCGCTGCGTTACCTCTACGGCAGCCTGGCCACGCTGGGGCCGAAGCTCGGCGCGGTGCTGTTCCAGCTCCCGCCCAACCTGAAGAAGGACGTGCAGCGGCTGCGCGACTTCCTTGCGCTGCTGCCGGCCGGCCACCGCGCGGCGTTCGAGTTCCGCCACGAGTCGTGGTTCGACGACGAGATCCACGCGGCGCTGCGCGGCGCCGGCGCATCGCTGTGCTTCTCGGAGCGCGAGGACAGCGCGCCGCCACCGCTGGTCGAGACCGCACCGTGGGGCTACGTGCGGCTGCGCCTGGAGCAATACACCGACGACGACCTCGCGGCCTGGGCCGACCGGCTCGCGGCCACCGATTGGCGCGAGGTTTTCGTGTACTTCATGCACGAGCCCACCGCGCCCGGCTACGCGGCAATGCTCGCCCGCCTGGCGGGCGAGGCGCCTGCCCGCGTCAACCGGCGCTGAGGTGCACCGGCGCGGCGCTGACCGGTCTGCCGTCGCCCTCGGCCATGATCTCCAGGAACACGTCCTCGAGGTCGGCGCGGCCGATCTCGAGGTCTTCGATGCGCACGCCGGCGGCGCGCAACTGGCCGAGGATCACCTCGACCTCGGCGGCATCGTGCGCGCTCACCTGCGCGATGCGGCCGGTCACCCGCGCATGCGCGGCCACCGCGCCCGGCAACGCGTCATCGGTCTTGAAGCGCAGCATCGTGCTGGCGGTGCCGGCCAGCAGGTTGGCGGTGCGGTCGAGCGCGACCACGCGGCCGTGCTTGAGCATCGCGATGCGGCCGCACAGTGCCTCGGCCTCCTCCAGGTAATGCGTGGTCAGCAGCACCGTGTGGCCCTGCTTGTTCAACCGCGACACGAACTGCCACAGCGTCTGCCGCAACTCGACGTCGACGCCGGCGGTGGGCTCGTCGAGCACGATCACCGGCGGCCGGTGCACCAGCGCCTGCGCCACCAGCACGCGCCGCTTCATGCCGCCGGAGAGCTGCCGCATGTTGGCTTCGCCCCTGTCGGCCAGACCGAGCTCGCCGAGCACCTCGTCGATCCAGGCGTCGTTGTCGCGCACGCCGAAGTAGCCGCTCTGGATGCGCAGCGTTTCGCGCACGCTGAAGAACGGGTCGAACACCAGCTCCTGCGGCACCACGCCGAGCGACTTGCGCGCTGCCGCGTAGTCGGCCACCACGTCGTGGCCCATCACGCTGACGCGGCCGCGGCTGGCGCGCGTGAGGCCGGCCAGGATGCTGATCAAGGTGGTCTTGCCCGCGCCGTTGGGCCCGAGCAGGCCGAAGAACTCGCCGGGCTCGATGTCGAAGCCGACGCCGTCGAGCGCGCGCAGCGGCCCGTGCGGCCCGCGGTAGGTCTTTCCGACATCCTGAAACCGCACCGCTGACATCGCGCGGCATTGTAGGCAGGCGACGCGGGGCCGTTCCGATGCAAGAATGCGCCCCGATGGGCCCCCTTGATCGCCTTGTTCGATGCTTGCCGCGCAGGCGCGATCTCCGCGCCGAGCCGCCGCGCCGATGACCGAGCGCAAGAGGCCCCGGCGCACCGCCGAGCGCATCCTCGAGGTGACGCTCGAGCTGTTCAACCGCTTCGGCGAGCCCAACGTCAGCACGACGGCGATCTCCGCCGAGATGCGGATCAGCCCGGGCAACCTCTACTACCACTACCCCGCCAAGGACGAGCTGATCAACGCGCTCGTCGACCGCTACGAGCGCGCGCTGGCCGAGCTGCTCGGCGCCGCCGACAGCGTGCGCAACGTCGAGGATGCCTGGCTGTTGGTGCATATGCTGTTCGAGCTGATCTGGAGCTACCGCTTCCTGTATCGCGACCTGAACGATCTGTTGAGCAAGAACCGCCGGCTGGAGACCCACTTCCAAGCCGTGCTGCGCGACAAGGCGCGCGCCATCGAGGCCCTGCTCGACGGCCTGGCGCGCGGGCAGGCGATGGCGGCGCGGCCGCCCGAGGCGGCTGCGGTCTCGCACGCGATGGTGGTGGTGCTGACCTACTGGCTGAGCTACGAGTACGTGCGCGATCCGCGCCGTGCGCTCGAACCCGACAGCGCTGCCGCGGCGTTGAAGCGCGGCGCGTTCCACGTGCTGAGCCTGCTGCTGCCGTACCTCGAGCCGGCCGCCCGCGCCCACCTGCTGGCGCTGGCCGGTGCCTACCAGGACAATGCAGCGGGCCCGTAGGGGCCGACGACAACACGAGGAGACCTGCCGATGGCCAAATGGACGGCTTTCCCGTACCCCAGCGACGACTACCGCCTCGACGCGGCCGCGCTGAAGAAGAAGTGGGCGCGCCTGCACGCCGGCGACGCCGAGCCGCTGCCGAAGGACGCCTCGGTGCTGGCCGCGTGGTCGCTGTTCCACGCCGGCGAGTTCCAGAAGGCGTGCGAGGCCGGCCTGAAGGCAGGCGGCGTCGGCCTCACCGTGGCCAACAAGGCGCAGTCGATCTACGCCAACTACCTCGAGAAGAGCGAGAAGAACAAGCTCGCGCTGTTTCTCGAGGTCGCCGAGCGCGCGCAGGCGCAGCAGAAGGACGACCCGAAGAATCCGAACGCGCACTACTGGATGGCGTACGCGCTCGGCCGCTACAGCCAGGGCATCAGCGTCGCCAAGGCGCTGGCACAGGGGTTGGGCGGCAAGGTCAAGGGCGCGCTTGAGGCGACGATCAAGCTGCAACCCAAGCACGCCGACGCGCACATCGCGCTCGGCACCTTCCACGCCGAGGTGATCGACAAGGTCGGCAAGCTGCTCGGCAAGACGCAGGGCGCCGACGCGGCGACCGGGCTCGAGATGTTCCGGCAGGCGCTGAAGCTCAACCCGGCGAGCGCAATCGCCCGCATCGAGTACGCCAACGGCCTGGTGATGCTCGAAGGCGACAAGAAGATGAAGGAAGCCGAGAAGCTCTACGCCGAAGCCGCCGCGTGCGAGCCGCTCGACGCGATGGAGCGGCTCGACGTCGAGATGGCGAAGGAAGAACTCGAGGACTGATCAGTCCCACGGCAGCATCAGCGTCACCAGCAGCAACTGGTCGAACTCCGGCTGGAAGCGTTCGATGATCGCCTGCGGGTCGGGGCACAGCGCGGCGTCGGTCATCAGGCCGAACTGCACGCCGCCCGCGTAGCTGAGGACCGACACGCCGATGCCGATGTGCCCCGACGCCGGCACCCAGAACATCGTCTGCCGAACCTCGCGGCCGCAGAAGCGCAGTGGCTTGGCCGGCCCCGGAACGTTGGTCATCACCGCGGTGGTCTTCCTGGCGAACAGGTCGAGGATCGCGTCTTGCACCGGCTTGA
>DASURM010000491.1:0-2889 GCA_036280035.1 Burkholderiaceae bacterium
GTGCGCCCGGCCTGTTCGAGGTGTTGCGCGGGGTGATCGACCAGCGCCGCCGCGCCGGTCGGCGCACGGGGCAGTTCCTGCTGCTGGGTTCGGCCACCGGCGCGTTGTTGGCGCAATCAGCCGAAAGTCTGGCCGGCCGCATTGCCTACCTCGAGCTGCAGCCGTTGGCGGTGACCGAAGTTCCGATCGGGCAGGCGCGCAAGCTGTGGCTGCGCGGCGGCTTTCCAGAATCCTTCGACGCCCGCAGCGACGAGGCCAGCCTGCGCTGGCGCCAGCAGTTCATCGCCACCTACCTCGAACGCGATATTCCGCAGCTCGGTCCGCGCATCCCGGCCGAATCGCTGCGGCGCCTGTGGACGATGCTGGCGCACGAGCAGAGCCAGCTCGTCAATGCGGCCAAGCTGGCTTCCTCTTTGGCCGTCAGTGGCCAGACCGTTGCGCGCTATCTGGACCTGCTGAGCGACCTGATGCTGGTGCGTCGGTTGCGCCCTTGGGCCAGCAATGAAGGCAAGCGCCTCGTCCGCACGCCCAAGGTCTTCGTGCGCGACAGCGGCATTGCGCACGCGCTGCTTGGCCTGACTGACTTCGACGATGTGCTCGGGCACCCGGTCGTCGGCGGCAGCTGGGAGGGCTGGGTGATCGAGAACCTGCTCGCAGTGGCGCCGCCGGCCACGCAAGCGTTCTTCTACCGTAGCGCTGCCGGCGCCGAGATCGACCTCGTGCTGGAATTGCCCAAGCGCCGGCGCTGGGCCATCGAGATCAAGCGCAGCACCGCACCGGCCGCGAGCAAAGGCTTTCACATCGCCGCAGACGATCTGAAAGCGACGGCTCGCTACGTGGTCCATGGCGGCAAGGAGTCGTTTCCGCTGGGGCACGGGGTGAGTGCGGTCACCCTCGTTGATCTTCAGCAGACCCTGATCGGGCTCGAATCCTGATTCGATCGCCACTGCTACGCCGCCACGCTGCGAGGCTGCGCGGACCGGCGCGGTTCTCCGCACGAGGCCCACGGATTCCGTATGCGCGCTACGCTTGGCCGTCGGGCCCGCCTCGCGTGCCGCCCGATGGGGGCCGTCTCATGAAGATCTCGATGTACCAGGCCAGCGTGCCGCGGCTGGCGAACCTGCTCGAAAACCTGTCGCGGATTCTCGACAAGGCGCAGGCGCACGTCGATGCGGGGAAGATCGACGTTCGCACGCTGATGGACGACCGACTGGTCGACGACATGTATCCGTTCTCGAAGCAGGTGCAGATCGCGTGCGACAAGGCGCGCAGCGTGGTGGCGCGCCTGGCGGGGATGGAGGTGCCGGCCTACGACGACAACGAGCGGACACTGGGCGAACTGAAGGTGCGCATCGCCCGCACCGTCGAGTTCATCCGCAGCGTGCCGGCCGAGCGCATCGACGGCACCGAGGACCACGACATCGTGCTGCCGGTCACCGGCAAGGAAACGCGCTACAAGGGCATGCAGCTGCTGCTGGGCCATTCGATGCCGAACGTGTATTTCCACGCGACCACGGCCTATAACCTCCTGCGCCGCAATGGCGTGCCGATCGGCAAGCGCGATTTCCTCGGCAACCCCTGACGCCGCTTCACGCGCGTCGTGCTGATGTAGCGGGTCAGCCAAGGGCCCGGTCATGCAGGCCGTAGCCGGCTTCGCCGGGCGCGCCGCCGATCAGAAGCGGTAGATCGCCGCGGCTCCGCTCGTGCCGGGCATGCGCTCGGTCGGAACGACGACGACCTCACCGCCACGGCGAAGCACCGCCTCGGCGAAGTCGTCGAGCAGATCGTCGGTGTCGGGGTTGGCCAGCTCGCCGAACTGCACCGCGCCGCTGTTCGGATCGAAGCGACCCGCCACGACTCGTTCGGCTTCGACGAGCAAGGTGCCGATGCGGCCGGCGACGACCGCCGAGCCGATGTCGGACAGATCGGCAGAGGCGAGATGCCGGGCGCGAGCTGCCTCGAACGCTGCAACCAGCCCCGCGAGGCGCTCGAGATAGTAGGGCTGCACGAGCTCCCAGGCGCGTGCACGCAGCGCGTCGATCGACATGGAATCGGGATGCGCATACAGCGCCGCCGCGGCGAGCGACCGATTGACGCTGATGCGCCGAAACAGATGGTGGTTCTCGGGCAGCGCAGCCAGCAGCAGCGGCATCGGCTGTGCCGCGCCGTGGTGCTCGAGCACCGCGCGATCGACCGCACGGAAGAACCGCTCGGTTTCGCGGTCGATGGCGTCTTGCTTGACGTCGATGCCGTGTCGTGCGAGCTTGCCCGACGCGCCCCTGCCGTAGTGGCGCGTCGCGCGCTGGACGTCGCGCTCGTCGCCGACGACATCGGCCGGCGTGCGCGGCACGCCCGGCAGCAATTCGACCTCGTCGAGCGTGTCGCGGTTGCCTTCGAAGAGCTTCGCCTCGTGCCGGCTCAGGCCGAGCACCCGGTAGCGATCGGCCGACTGCAGCATGCGCAGCAGCGGCTTGATGTGGAACGAGTCGGCAACCACCGCCCGCTCGGGAACGCTGCGCTGCAGCCGATAGGCGCGGAAGAAGCCGGGCGCGCCGAGCACGGCGAGCCCGTCGAGCCCGGTGTTCCAGAACGTGCGGTTGTCGGCCAGTTCGCGGAACGGCCCGAGCAGCGAACGGATCTCGCGATTCGGATAGTCGCGGCGCAGCGATTCCTCGAGCAGCTTGATGCCGTTGCGGAAACGGATCGGATCCTGCTGATCGTCGGGGTGGTTGCGGTGCGTCGGCTGGTAGAGCGACAGACAGGGGCCTTCCCGCGATTCGAGCAGCAGATCGGCAAAGTCATCCGCCAGCGATGCCATGAACGAGTCCTCCGAAAGACGGCGCCGCATTCTCGGCGATCGTGAACCAGGGCATCATGAGCAAGGTCAAC
>DASURM010000492.1:0-3305 GCA_036280035.1 Burkholderiaceae bacterium
CCGCTGCTCGGGCGTGCCGTGCGCCGGCCGCAGCCGTCCGCCCGCCTTGTCGACCAGGTGTTCGATGATTGCGCCGGTCTCGGCCACCGTCGCGTCGCCGTCGCCGACGACCGGCGACTTGCCTAGCGGGTGCACCTGCAGCAACTCGGGCGGGGCCAGGTTGGTGGTGCGATTGCGCTGGTAGTGCTTGATCTCGTAGGGCAACTGCAGCTCCTCGAGCAGCCACAGCACGCGCTGCGAGCGCGAGTTGTTGAGGTGGTGGACGGTGATCATCGGGTTCCTCCGCGCTGGTATACGGCAAGTGCCGTGCGTCCGATCACCGTGAATGCCCGTGCGGATTCTTGATCTGGAATAAGAACGATTCTTGTTAATATGACGGCCCAATCCAACCTTTGGGAGAGATCGATGAAGCAGCCCCTGCTATGGGCCGCCGCGGTGGCCGCCTTGCTGGCGGCGACGACCCCCGCACGCGCCCAGGACAACGTGCTCAACCTGTACTCGGCGCGTCACTACCAGACCGACGAGGCGCTGTACGCCAACTTCACCAAGCTCACCGGCATCAAGATCAACCGGCTCGAGGGGCGCGAGGACGAACTGGTCGAACGGCTGCGCAACGAAGGCGACGCGAGCCCGGCCGACGTGTTCGTCACCGTCGACGTGTCGCGCCTGGAGGTGGCCGACAAGCTCGGCCTGTTCCAGCCGGTGAAGTCGACGCTGCTCGAGCAGCGCATTCCGGCCAACCTGCGCACGCCGAACTGGTATTCGTTTTCGAAGCGCGCCCGCGTGATCGTCTACAACAAGGTCGGCGTCAAGCGCGAGTTGGTGCAGACCTACGAGAGCCTGGCCAACCCGGCGTTGAAGGGCCAGGTCTGCATGCGCTCCGGATCGCACCCGTACAACCTGTCGCTCGGCGCCGCGATGATCGCGCACGACGGCGAGGCGAAGACCGAGGCCTGGGCGCGCGGCCTGGTGGCCAACTTCGCGCGCGCGCCCAAGGGCGGCGATACCGATCAGCTGCGCGCGGTGAGTGCCGGCGAGTGCGGCGTCACGGTCTCCAACAGCTACTACCTGGTGCGCCTGATGCGATCGACCAAGCCGGCCGACCGCGAGACCATGGAGGCGCTCGGCGTCGTGTGGCCCAACCAGGCGAGCTGGGGCACGCACGTCAACGTGTCGGGTGCCGGCGTGCTGAAGCACGCCCCGCACAAGGCGGCGGCGATCAAGTTCCTCGAATACCTGGCCAGCGACGAGGCGCAGGGTTACTTCGCCAACGGCAACAACGAGTGGCCGGTCGTCAAGTCGGCGGTGGCCAAGAACCCCGAGTTGCTGGCGCTCGGCGACTTCCAGCCCGACGCGTTGCCGATGACCGAGCTGTCCAAGCACATCGCTGCGGCGCAGCGGGCCTACGATCGCGCGGGTTGGAAGTAGCCGTTCAAGAGATCGGCGTTGCCATGCCGCGCGCGATGCGCCGGCACAGCAGCACCATCGGGCCCAGCCCGACCACCACGATCGCCAGCGCGGGCGCTGCCGCTTCGGCGAGCCGCTCGTCGCTGGCCAGCGTGTACGCGGCGGTGGCCAGCGTGTCGAAGTTGAACGGCCGCATCACCAGGGTAGCCGGCAGCTCCTTCATCACGTCGATGAACACCAGCAGCGCCGCGGTCAGCACGCTGCCGCGAAGCAGCGGCAGGTGCACGCGCGCCAGCGTCTGGCCCGCGCTGAGCCCGAGGCTGCGCGAGGCCTGCTCCATGCTCGGCGTGATGCGCGCCAGCCCGGCGTCGACGCTTTGCAGGGCCGCGGTCAAGTAACGCACGACGCAGGCGTACACCAGCGCGGCGATGCCGCCGGTGAACAGCAGCCCCACGTCGATGCCCAGCCACGAGCGCAGCGCGGCGTCGAGCACATGGTCCAGGCGTGACACCGGGATCAGCACGCCCACCGCGATCACCGTGCCCGGCAGCGCATAGCCGAAGCCGGCCAGGCGATGCGCCGCCTGCATCACCGCGCCACGCTGCGCACGCGCCGCGTAGCCGATCAGCAGCGCCACCACCACCGCCGCGGCGGCGGTGAGGCCGGCCACCTCCACGCTGTGGCTCGCCAGCGTGGCGAAGCGCTGCAACGGCAGCAACTCCGTCGACGACGCCAGCCGGCCCAGCACCAGCGCCGGCAGCACGAAGCCCAGCAGCAGCGGCAGCGCGCACGCCGCCACCGCGAGCGCAGCGCGCGCACCGGTCAGCGGGAGGCGCGCCACGCTGCGGCCGCGCAGCGTGGCGTCGGCATAGCGCGAGCGGCCGCGACTCGCGCGCTCGAGCGCCAGCACCGCCACCACGAAACCCAGCAGCGCCAGCGACAGCTGCGCGGCGGCCACGCGGTCGCCGAGCGAGAACCAGGCCCGATAAATGCCGGTGGTGAAGGTCTGCACGCCGAAGTACGCCACCGTGCCGTAGTCGGCCAGCGTCTCCATCAGCGCCAGCGCCACGCCGGCGACGATGGCCGGCCGTGCCAGCGGCAACGACAGCCACACGAAGCTGCGCCACGGCGTGAGGCCGAGCGAGCGTCCGACCTCGATCATGCCGCCGGCGCGCTCGAGGAACGCCGTGCGCGCGAGCAGATAGACGTACGGATAGAGCACCAGCACGAACATCGCCGCCGCCCCGCCGAGGCTGCGCACGTCGGGGAACCAGTAGTCGCCATGCGACCAGCCGAACGTCCGGCGCAGTGCGGTCTGTACCGGGCCCACGTACTGCAGCAGGTCGGTGTAGGCGTAGGCGATGACGTAGCCCGGCATCGCCAGCGGCAGCACCAGCAGCCACTCGAACACCGCGCGGCCCGCGAACTCGTGGCGCGTCACCAGCCACGCCGCGCCGACGCCTAGCGCTGCGGTGCCGATCGAGACGACCGCGCACAGCACCAGCGTGCTGAGCACATAGTCGGCCAGCACGGTGTCGGCCAAATGCGCCCACGTCGCGCCGGTGCCGCCGACGAACACGTTGAGCGCCACCGACAGCAGAGGTGCAGCCACCAGCGCGGCCGCCAGCAGCGCGACCAGCGTGAGCCGGTTGATCGAGGGCGCGGGCCGCAACATGCGAATGATTATCATCGTCGCCGACACCCCGGTAGTTCAAGATGGATGCCACCCGACCTGCGCTGCTCGAAGCCGTTGCCACCACCGCCTGGCTGCAGCTCGACGACGTGACGCTTGCCTACGGCAGCAAGGTCGTGGTGTCGGCGCTGAGTCTGGCCTTGCCGCGCGGTGCCATCGGCTGCCTGCTCGGCCCATCGGGCTGCGGCAAGACGACGGTGCTGCG
>DASURM010000493.1:0-2634 GCA_036280035.1 Burkholderiaceae bacterium
GGACGACTGCGCGCACCGTCGCGGCCGCGCGCGGCTTGCCGATGCCGTCGAGGCGTACCTGCGCGAGCTCGGCTGGCGCGAGTTCTCGCACCACCTGCTGTACCACTTCCCACAGACGCCCGAGGCGAATCTCGACGCCAGTTTCGACGCGTTTCCGTGGGCCGAGCCCGACGGCGAAACGCTGGCGCGCTGGCAGCGCGGCCGCACCGGCGTGCCGATCGTCGATGCCGGCATGCGCGAGCTGTGGACGACCGGCTGGATGCACAATCGCGTGCGCATGATCGTGGCGAGCTTCCTCGCCAAGAATCTGCGCCTGCACTGGCGGCATGGCGCGAGCTGGTTCTGGGACACGCTGGTCGACGCCGACCTCGCCAACAACACGCAAGGCTGGCAGTGGAGTGCCGGTACCGGCGCCGACGCCGCGCCGTACTTCCGCATCTTCAACCCGGTGGCGCAGGCGCGGAGGTTCGATCCCGAAGGGGTCTACGTGCGCCGCTGGGTGCCCGAACTGGCGGAGGCGCCGGCCGGGCTGCTGCACGAACCGTGGCGCGATCCGGCGCTGCTGGCGCGCAGCGGCTATCCGTCGCCGATGGTCGATCTCAAGGCCTCGCGCGCCGCGGCGCTTGCTGCGTGGCAGCGCATGCGCGGCCGCTGAGCGGCGTCAGGATGGCGGCACGATCCGCGGCTCCGGGCTGCGCCGCAGCAGCCAGGCCAGCACCGGCGGCGTGAGCATCGCCGTCAGCAGCGACATCGCCACGATCACCGCATAGACCTGGTTGGTGAACACGCCGGCCGAGAGCCCGAGGCTGGCGATCACCACGCCGACCTCGCCGCGCGGCACCATGCCCATGCCGACGATGGTCGCGGCACGCGGCCCCAGTCCAAGCGCGCCAAGGAAACCGCCGACCAGCTTGGAGACGATGGCGATGCCGGTGACCACCGCCAGCATGAGCAGCGCCTCGCGGCTGCCGAGCAGGGCGAGGTCGACCTTGGTGCCGGTGATCACGAAGAAGAACGGCGTCAGCAGCGCCAGCAGCGGCTGCGTCTGGTGCTCCAGCGTCTCGCGCTGGCGGCTCTCGGAGGCGATCATGCCGGCGAGGAACGCGCCGATGATCGCGGCCAGGCCGAACTCGGTGGAGAGGAAGGCGAGGCCGAGGCAGAGCGCCAGCACCACGGTCAGCGGCGACAGCGGATGGATCGGCCGGTCCAGCCAGGCGGAGCCGCGCCGCATCATGCGCGTGCCCACCCAGCCGATCACCGCGACGAAGCCGACCGCTTCGCCCAGCACCACCAGCAGGTTGCCGAGGTTGAGCTGGCCGCCGCCCTGCAGCGACACCACCACGCCCAGCAGCAGCATGGCGAGGATGTCGTCGATCACGGCGGCGCCGAGGATCACGCGGCTCTCGGTGCGGCGCAGCGCACCGAGTTCCTGCAGCACGCGCGCGGTGATGCCGGCCGAAGTGGCGACGAACGCGGCAGCGACGAACATCGACTTGTTCCAGGCGAAACCGGAGCCGTGCGCCCACAGCGTGCCGAGCAGGAACGGCACGATCACGCCCAGCACGCCGACCAGGAACGCGCTGCGGCCGACCCGCTTCAGGTCATCGAGGCGCGTTTCCAGGCCGACGGCGAACAGCAGCAGCACCACGCCGATCTCCGACAGCACCTCCAGCGGCTCGTTCGGCGTCACCCAGCCCAGCGCCGACGGGCCGACGACGCAGCCGGCGGCGATCTCGCCGACCACGCCGGGCAGGCGCAGGCGCTGGGCGATCTCGGCGCCGATCTGCGCGGCGACGAAGATCACGAACAGGCTGAGCAGGATTTCGCTGGCGTGGTGCATGCGGCCTCGTTCCCCCTTTGGATGGTCCGATCAATTCCGCGCGGGCGTTGCCGACGCATCTGTCGCGCGGCCGTTGCGTTTTCGGCTTGTTGTCCGGATGCTACACGAGCACGCGGGCCGCTGTCGGCCCGTCCGCATCGGCGGGGACGGCGATGTTCGAGGAGCTGCAGGGCGCGCGCGAGGCGATGGCCAAGGTCGATACGGCCTGGCTGCGCATGGAGACGCCGATCAACCCGATGATGATCTGCGGCGTGATGGTGTTCGCCGGCCGGCTCGACGCCGAACGCTTCAAGCGCATGTTGGCCGAGCGCTTCCTCGCCTACCGGCGCTTCGCCCAGCGCGCGGTCGTCACCAGCACCGGCGCGTACTGGGAGAACGACCCCGACTTCGACCTCGACTGGCACGTGCGCGTCGCCGCGCTGCCGGGCGCGGCCGGCAAGGTCGAACTGGAACGCTTCGTCAGCGAGCTGGCGTCGACGCCGCTCGATCATTCCAAGCCGGCGTGGCAGTTCCACGTCGTCGAGAACTACCGCGGGGGCAGCGCGCTGGTGGCGCGCCTGCACCACTGCTACGCCGACGGCCTGGCGCTGGTGCAGGTGCTGCTGTCGCTGACCGACACCGCGCCCGAGGCCGAGCACCGCGCCGAGCTGGCGCGCACCTGGCTGAAGCGCGAGCCGGGCAACGTGCTGCAGCGCCTGCTGGAGCCGGCGCAGACGGGGCTGCGCAGAGTGGTCGAGTTCGGCGGCCAGGCCTGGGACAAGCTGGCCGAGATGCTGCTCGATCCCGCGCAGGCC
>DASURM010000494.1:0-5550 GCA_036280035.1 Burkholderiaceae bacterium
GCTGAGCGGCGTGAGCGAGCGCAGCGGCAGCGACGTACGCTTCTACAACGACTGGAGCATCGGCGTGCTGCTGAGCGTGCCCTTGTTCGACGGGGGGGTTCGCCGCGCGCGCGTCGACGAAGCCGTCGTCGCACGGCGCCAGGCCGAGCTGGCGGCACAGCATGCGCGGCTCGAGGTCGGCAAACAGGTCGAGGACGCGTGGAACGCACACGCCGAAGCCGGGTCGCGACTGAGCGTCACGGCCACCAGCATCGACGAGGCAAGCGAGGCATTGACGATCGAGAAGCTCAAGCTCGACCAGGGTGTGGGACTGATCACCGATGTGCTCAACGCCGAGACGGCCCTTCTCGGTGCGCAGGCCGACCGGCTGCAGGCGCAGTTCGACCTCATCACCACGCGCCTGAACCTGTTGCGCGCCACCGGTGCGTTGAGTGCCGAGCGTGTCGCCACGCTGGTGGCACCCGACAACCGCGCGGACGAGGCCGGCCCACCTTCGGAACCCGACAAGCGATGAAACCCGACCCACGGATCGTCAAACCCGTCCTGATCGTCGTCGTGCTGGCGGCGGTCGCCGTCGCGGCATGGCTGCTCGCGCCACGCCTGCTGCACGACGGCCCCACCGGACTGATCGCCTCGGGCACCGTCGAGGCCACCGAAGCACAGCTCGGCTTCCAGGGCGCCGGCCGCATCGAATCGCTCGCCGCCCGCGAGGGAGAGGCGATCAAGGCCGGTGCCGAGCTGGCCCGGCTCGACCGCAGCGAGATGCTCGCGCGGCGCGAGCACGCGCTGGCCCAGGTGGCCGCCACGCAGGCGACGCTGCACGAACTGCAGAGCGGCTTCCGCGGCGAGGAGGTGGCACAGGGCAGCGCCGTGCTGGCCGCCGCGGCCGAACGACTGGCCGACACCAAGCGCGACGTCGAGCGCGCGCAACGGCTAGTCGAGGGTGGAGCGGTCGGTGCCGAGAGCCTCGACAAGGCACGGCTGGCTTTCGACGTGGCGAGCAGCCAGCATGAGCAGGCGCGCCAACAGTTGCGCATCCTGCAGACAGGCACGCGGCGAGAGAAGATCGACGTGCAGCGCGCGCAGGTGGCGCAGGCCGAGGCGGCGGTCAAGCCGATCGACGCCGCGCTGGCGCAAATGCTGATCCATGCCCCCTTCGGCGGCATCGTCACGGTGCGCCACCGCGAGCCAGGCGAGACCGTCGCGCCCGGCGCACCGGTGTTCACGCTGATGAACCCCGACGATCGCTGGGTGCGCATCTACGTGCCCGAGAATCGCATCGGCCGGCTTCGGCTCGGCGGGAAAGCGGCGATCAGCACCGACAGCTTCCCCGACAGGACCTATGCCGGCCAGGTGGTGTTCATCGCCTCGGCCGCCGAGTTCACGCCGAAGACCGTGCAGACTGCCGAGGAGCGCGTCAAGCTCGTCTATGCCGTCAGGGTGCGCGTGGCAGGCGACGCGGCGCTCGAGCTCAAACCCGGTATGCCGGCCGACGTGCGGCTGGACGAGGCCGATCAGTGAACATCGCCGTTGCAGCGGCGGCCGCGCCGGCGATTCGCGTCGAGCGACTGACGCGCCGCTTCGGTACGACATTGGCCGTCGACGGCCTGAGTTTCGAGGTCCCGAGTGGCGAGTTGTTCGGCCTCGTCGGGCCCGACGGCGCCGGCAAGACCACCGCGCTGCGCATGCTCGCCGGCGTGCTGCGGCCGACCTCGGGCGACGCCTTGCTCGGCGGCGTCAGCGTGGCACGCGATCCCGAGGGCGTGAAACACGAGATCGCCTACATGTCGCAGCGCTTCGGCCTGTACGCCGACCTGACCGTGCTGGAGAACCTGCTCTTCTACGCCGACCTGTACCGGGTGCCGCAGCGCGAACGCGCGACGCGCCTGGCGCGGCTGTTCCACTTCTCCAACCTCGAGCCGTTCCGGCACCGCCTCGCCGGCAAGCTCTCGGGCGGCATGAAGCAGAAGCTCGGTCTGTCGTGCGCGCTGATCCATCAGCCGAAGATCCTGCTGCTCGACGAACCGACCTTCGGCGTCGACCCGATCTCGCGCCGCGACTTGTGGCTGATCGTGCACGACATGGTCGCGCAGGGCGTCACGGTGGTGGTCAGCACGGCGTACATGGACGAGGCCGAGCGCTTCGACCGCGTCGCGCTGCTGCACCGCGGACGGCTGCTTGCGCTCGACGCGCCGGCGGGGTTGCAGCGCTCGCTCGCCGGCGAAGTGCTGGTGCTCAAGGTCGATCCGGCGCGCGCCGCGCGCGACCTGTTGAGCACGCACCCCAAGGTGCGGCGCGCGACGCTGTTCGGCGACACGCTGCACGTCACGGTGGCCTCTGCCGCCGCCGACGCGCCGGCCGTCGACGCCGTACTGCGCGCGGCCGGGCTCGTGCCGGGCGAGTTGCGTGCGGCAGCGGCGTCGATGGAAGACGTCTTCATCGAGCGCATGGCGGAGGCAGCGTGAACACGCCGCCAACGCCGCTCGCGGTCGTCGCCGACAAGCTCAGGCGCGAGTTCGGCGACTTCGTCGCCGTCGACGACGTGTCGTTCGAGGTCCGCACGGGCGAGATCTTCGGTTTCCTCGGCCCCAACGGCGCCGGCAAGACGACCACGATCAAGATGCTCGCCGGGCTGCTGCTGCCGAGTTCGGGCAGCGGCTCGGTCGCCGGTCTGGACATCCTGACGCAGAGCGAGGCCATCAAGCGCCGCATCGGCTACATGTCGCAATTGTTCTCGCTGTACGCCGACCTCAGCGTCGACGAGAACATCGCCTTCTTCTCGGGCCTGTACGGCGTGCCCCGGCAGCGCCGCGCCGAACGGCGCGACTGGGCGCTGCAGATGGCAGGCCTGGCGGGCGAGGGCAAGCGCCTGACCGGCGAACTGCCGCTCGGTCTGAAGCAGCGCCTCGCGCTCGGCTGCGCGGTGCTGCACGAGCCGAGGATCCTGTTTCTCGACGAACCGACCTCGGGCGTCGATCCGCTGTCGCGGCGGCGCTTCTGGGATCTGATCGACGCCCTGACGCAGCGGAGCACGACGGTCTTCGTCAGCACGCACTACATGGAAGAGGCGGAGTACTGCCACCGCCTCGCGCTGATGAACCGCGGCCGGCTCGTCGCCCTCGATACGCCGGCGCGGCTGCGCGCCGGCGTCGAGGAGCCGCTGCTCGAACTGCACACCGACGACGGGCCGCGCGCGGTCGAAGCGCTGCAGGATCTGCCTGTCGTCGTCGAGACCGCGATGTTCGGACGTTCGGTCCATGTCGCGCTGCACGACCTGCAAGGCGCGCACGAGGCCATCGCGACGCGTCTGGCCGAACGCGGGCTCGCGCTGCGGGCGCTGAATCCGATCGCGCCATCGCTGGAAGACGCGTTCGTTTCGGTCGTGCGTGCCGCGGGCGGCGCGCCGGTCGGGTGAGGCAGCGATGAAGCTGCAGCGCCTGTGGGCCATCTCGCGCAAGGAGGTGATTCAGCTTCGTCGCGACACGCGCAGCCTGATCCTCGCCTTCGCGCTGCCCCTGCTGCTGCTGGTGCTGTTCGGCTACGCGATCAGCTTCGACGTGCGCCACATCCGCACCGTGGTGCTCGACCAGGACAACTCGGCGCCGTCGCGCGCACTGATCGACACTTTCCGCGCGTCGGGCTATTTCGAGGTCGGGGCCGGCATCGAACGCACGAGCGAGATCTCCGCGCTGCTCGACCGCGGCCAGGCTCAGCTGGTGCTCGTGATCCCGCCGGACTTCGCGCGCCGGCTCGGCAGCGGGCAGACGGCAGACGTGCAAGCGATCGTCGATGGCTCGGACGCCAACAGCGCGACCATCGTGCTGGCCTATGCGCGCGCGCTCGTGCAATCGTATTCGCTGACCGTGCGGCTCGACGGCCGCGTCGCTGCGCGGCCGGTCGGCGCCGCGAGCCGCGTCTGGTACAACGAGCAACTCACTTCGCGCAACATGATCGTGCCGGGGCTGATCGCGGTGATCATGATGATCGTCGCCGCGATGCTGACCTCGCTGACGATCGCGCGCGAATGGGAGCGCGGCACGATGGAGCAGCTCGCCGCAACGCCGGTGACCCGTGCCGAGTTGGTGCTCGGCAAGCTGCTGCCGTACGTGGCGATCGGCCTGGCCGACGTCGTGCTGTGCGGGGTGCTCGGGGTGTGGCTGTTCGGCGTGCCGTTCCACGGTTCGGCGCTGCTGCTGATGGGGCTGGCCGCCGCGTTCCTGGTCGGTGCGCTGGGCCTGGGCATCTTCATCTCGGCAGCGACACGCTCGCAATTGCTGGCCACGCAGGTGGCGATGGTGGCCACGTTCCTGCCGGCGTTCCTGCTGTCGGGCTTCATGTACGCGATCGACGTGATGCCGCAGGCGCTGCAGAAAGTGACCTACCTCGTGCCGGCGCGCTACTTTCTGGTCGTCACGCGCGGCATCTTCCTCAAGGGCGTCGGCACCGACGTGCTGCAGGTCCAGGGCCTGCTGATGATCGCGTTTGCCATCGCCGGGCTCACGCTCGCGATCCGCGTCTTCCGCAAGGAGATCCGCTGATGTGGCGCGAATCGATGCAACGCATCTGGGAGATCCTGCGCAAGGAGTTTCTACAGATCGCGCGCGACCCGCGCCTGGTGCGCGTGATCTTCGTCGCGCCGGTGATCCAGCTGATGGTGTTCGGCTACGCGGTATCGACCGACATCCGCGACACCACGACCTTCGTCGTCGACAACGACCGTACGCAGGTCTCGCGCGACCTGGTCGAGGCCTTCACCGCGTCGGGCTACTTCGCAGTCGTTGGCCGCTCGGATCGGCCGACCGACCTGGTGAGCGCCCTGCAGCAGGGCGAGGCGATCGTCGGCCTCACCGTGCCGGCGGGCTTCGCGGCTGCTTTGCAGCGCGCCGGCGGCGCGCAGGTGCAGGTGCTGCTCGACGGCACCAACTCCAACACCGCAACGGTGGCGCTCGGCTATGCCGAGCGCATCGTGCAGAGCTTCGGCGCCCACCACGCCGGCGGCACAGCGCTGACGATCGACCTGCGCGAGCGCGCCTGGTTCAACCCCGACCTGAAGAGCCGCGACTACAACGTGCCGGCCGTGGTGGGCGCGATCATTCTGTTGGTGTGCCTGCTGCTCACCTCGCTGGCGGTGGTACGCGAGCGCGAGATCGGCACGCTCGAACAGTTGATGGTGACGCCACTCACCGCCTTCGAGCTGATCGCCGGCAAGACGATCCCCTTCGCGTTGATCGGCCTGGCCGATCTGCTCGTCGTCATCGCCGTCGCGCTGTGGTGGTTCGAGGTGCCGTTCGCGGGCAGCTTTCTCACGCTGCTGCTGGCCAGCGTGCTGTACCTGCTGTCCAGCCTGGGGCTCGGGCTGCTGATCTCAACCGTCTCGAACACCCAGCAGGAGGCGTTCATGGTGAGCTTCCTCGTCTTCATGCCGACGATCCTGCTGTCGGGTTTCATGTTCCCGGTGACCAGCATGCCCGAGGTCTTTCAATGGCTGACGCTCTTGAACCCGATGCGCCACTACCTCGAGATCGTGCGCGGCATCTTCCTCAAGGATGC
>DASURM010000495.1:0-2495 GCA_036280035.1 Burkholderiaceae bacterium
GCCGAAGCTCAGGTCGTGCGCCAGGATGTGCCGCAGGTACTGCACCTGGTTGGGCGTGCGCCCGGCCAGATCGGCGCGGCGCGTATGCAGCACCGGCGACGCATTCGGATCGTCGCCGTCCGACGGCGCCGGGCGGGGTGCGCCCACCGCCATCGCCACCGCCTGCGGGTCGAGCGAGCGGCCGGCACGCTCGTACAGTTCGCGCAACACGGCCAACGCGGCCTCGGCGCGCGACTTCGCTCCTTCGATGCGAAACGCAGCCAGCCGGCGGGTGATGCGCACGTCGAACGCCGACTCGATGGTGCGCAGGTGCTCGTCGGTGGGGCCGCACAGGTGGGCCAGGCGGCGGTTGTCGATCGGCGTGAACTCGTGGCGCAGGATCATTGCTGGCAGCTGACGCGGCGCGTCATTTTCACGCCAACGACACGACGCCGCTCGGCGTCGTGTTCGAACCTCGGCCGACGCGCCATCTGCATGCTGCACAATCCCTCGCCGTGCAAGCAATGAGACGCCGGCGACGCGCACCGCCCCTCGGAGCGTGGTGGGCGCTGGTGCTGGCGATGTGCATCGGCTGGGCCGCACCCGCGGGGGCGCAGACGCTGCGCTTCACGCAGGCCCGCTCCGTCGCTGCCGACACCGAGTACTTCCCCGATCTGCCGCAGGTGCGCACGGTCGCGCTGCCCGACGACTGGGCGGTCTCGCGGCCCGATCAGAAAGGCCCGGTGTGGTATCGCGTCACCTTCGACGCCGAACCGCTGCGCGCCAGCGGCGAACTGCTTGCGCTGTACATCGAGCGCGCCTGCAGCGCGATGGCGATCCGGCTCAACGGCAAGCTGGTGCACCTGTCGGGCCGACTCACCGAGCCGGTGTCGCGCAACTGCCAGCGGCCGCTGCTGGTGTCGCTGCCGATCGCGTGGATGCAGCCGCGCAACAACCAGCTCGACCTGAAGCTGATGGGCTACCCGCTGCGCGAGGTGGCATCGCGCCAGCGCGCGGGCGGCCTGTCGGCCATGGAACTGGGTCCGCACGCGGCGCTGGCCAGCAAGTACGACTGGCGCATGCTGGTGCTGATCCGCGTGCCCGAGGTGATCAGCGGCAGCCTGCTGCTGGTAGGCTGCCTGATCTTCGCGATGGGCTGGCTCAACCGCTCGCAGAGCTTTCTTGCCCACTACGGCGCACTGCTGATCGGCTGGGCACTGGTGCTGTCGCGCCAGTGGGCGTCCGACATGCCGTGGCCCAACGCGAGTTCGGAATTCCTGCTCGCGATCCTGGCTTCGTTCGTGACGATGGCGGCGGTGCAGTTCCTGCTGCGCTACGGCGGCGAGCGCAGGCGCTGGGTCGACATCGGACTGCCGGCGCAGTGCGTCGTGATGCCGCTGACGCTGCTGGTGGCCGGCGCGCAGCACCTGCATGCGATGGCCACCTTCTGGTACGTGGTGCTCGCGGTCGAGGTCGGCGCCACGGCGCTGCTGTATCTGCGCAAGCTGTGGCTGCATCGGCGCACGCAGTTCTGGCCGATGGCCACGCTAGCGGGGCTGATGGGGCTGGCCGCGCTGGTGGAGTTCAGCGCCCAGCAGATTGGCGTCGAGCTGCGCATCGTCGCCACGGCGCAGATCGTGCCGCCGTTGCTGTTCATGGCGCTGGGCATGCGCATGGTGCAGCAGTACGGCCGTCAACTGCGCGACGCCCAGCACGACCGGGACGAGCTGGAGCGCCGCGTGCACGAGGCCTCCCAGCAGATCGAGCGCAACTTCGCGCAGCTCGCCGACCTCAAGGTCGAACAGGTGACCCAGCAGGAGCGCAAGCGCATCGCTGCCGACCTGCACGACGACCTCGGCGCCAAGTTGTTGACCATCGTGCACACCAGCGACAACGAGCGCATCTCCACGCTGGCGCGCGAGGCGCTCGAGGAGATGCGACTGTCGGTGCGCGGCCTCACCGGCAAGCCCGTGCCGTTGCTCAACGCGCTCGGCGACTGGCGCGCCGAGTTCGTGCTGCGGCTGTCGCAAGCGGGCGTCGACGGCTCGTGGCACGCCCCGGCCGACGACGACGTGCCGCAGTTGCTGTCGGCGCGCGCCTTCGTGCAGACCACACGCGTGCTGCGCGAGGCGGTGAGCAACATCATCAAGCACAGCGGCGCGTCGCGTTGCAGCGTGCGCTGCACGATCGCCGAGGGCGACTTCCAGGTCGTGATCCAGGACAACGGCAAGGGCATCCCGTTGGAGCTCGACGGTCGGCTCGACCGCGGTCACGGCATGGCCAGCATGAAGCACCGCGCCAAGCAGTTGCAGGGCCAATGTCTCGTCGAGTCCGGCCCAGGTTACGGGACCGTGATCCGCCTCACGATTCCACTGGACAGACACCTCGCGGCGGCCTGAGCGGCTGTTACGATTCGCCGGTTCATCACCTGCGGAGGCATGATGAAAAACATCCTGCTGCTCGAAGACCTGCCCGAGATCCGGTCCTGGCTGAAGACCTTGGTGATGCAGGTCTTT
>DASURM010000496.1:0-2955 GCA_036280035.1 Burkholderiaceae bacterium
AGAGTGATTCATACATGCTGCCCCTGGTGCGCAAGGCCCTGGAAAAGGGGCTCAGCATCGGCGGCGAGACCTACCGCGTGACGATCCTGGATCGCGACAGCCAGTCGAGCCCTGCGCGGGCAAGCCAGCTTGCCACTGACCTGATCAGCAACCACCAGATCCATCTGATGCTCACGACCTCGACCCCGGAGGTCGTCAACCCGGTGTCGGACGCGTGCGAGGCCGCCGGCGTACCGAGCATCGCAACCGATTGCCCGCTGGAGTCGTTCTTCTTCGGGCGCGGCGGCAAGATGGGACAGCCGTCGCCCTTCAAGTGGTCTTTCGATTTCAGCTTCGGCGTCAAGCAGTTCGTGGATGGCTATCTCGCGCAGTGGCCCATGGTGGAGACCAACAAGAAGGTTGCGGTGATGTATCCCAACGATGCCGACGGGGACGGGTTCCGCACCCACCTGGCGTCGATCCCGGAGAAGAACGGGTACAAGGGTCATCGACCCGGGCGCGTACGCGGACGGCACCACCGACTACTCGTCGCAGATCGCCTTGTTCAATCGCGAGAACTGTCAGATCTACAACGGGGTTGGGATCCCGCAAGACATCCAGACGTTCTGGCGGCAGGCCGCACAACTGCACTTTCTGCAGAAGCTGAGAATTGCGCAGATGAGCAAGGCCGGCAGCTTCTTCGGCCAGATCGCGACGCTCGGCGAGCTGGGTCCCAACATCTCGGCTTTGACGTTCTGGGCGCCGGTGTTTCCCTACCGGTCGCCCTTGACTGGCGGAACCTCGCAGGAACTGGCCGATGGCTACGAAGAAGCCACGAACCGCATCTGGGCCGAGGAGCAAGGTGCGATGCTGGCATTGTTCGAAGTGGCGGCCCACGCCCTCGAGACGGCGAAGGATCCGCTCAGCCGCAGCGCGATCCGCGAGGTGATCCCGACGCTCGACATGATCACGACCCTGGGCCGGGTGAACTTCAAGGAGGGCCCCTACCCCAACACGGCCACCAGGCCCATGATCGGGGCGCAGTGGGTGAAGACTCCGCCGGGATCCAAGTTCCCGTTGGATTGGGTCACCGTCAACAACGCGCAGGATCCGAACGTCCCCGTTCAACGCAAGCCGGTGCCGTACAAGATATGACGGTACCGAACACCGGGCTGGCAGCGGCTGCCGGCCCGGTGGCACCGGTGGTGCTGGCGGCTAGCGACGTCAACGTCAACTTCGGCGCGCTGCAGGCGCTGCAGCGCGTCAGCCTCGAAGTACGGGGCAATGAACTGGTCGGCATCATCGGCCCCAACGGCACCGGCAAGACGACGTTCTTCAGTGTTCAGTGATGCCACCGCCGCCGAGTGCCTGGCCAGCGCGCAGGCGCGCAAGCCCACGTGCTGACCTGGCTGCGCGCGAATCGCGCCGCCCTCCTGTAGCACTCACCCGTCACAGAATCGTCGAATCGAGAGTCTGGGGCTCGCGAATCTGCCTGGAGGCTCGGATCCTCAAGGGAGCTTGGCGGGTGCAGTCACCGGACGTCTTTCACCCCGCCCGCCAATTTCAAGACCCCTTCGCCAGCGGCACTACCGACCGCGCCGCGCGCAGCGCAGCGAGCACGCGGGCGACGAACCATGCGAACGCGATCGCCCCGACCAGCCCGACGGCCGCGGCCACGCGCACCGCAAACGCGCTGTCCAGTGCGATCCCCAGCGCCAGCGCCGCCAGCGCGATGCCGTGGCACCAGCGGTGCACCGCGAGCGCGCGTTCGTGCGTCAACTGCGACGGCATCGGCGCACGACGGCGCAGGCCCACCAGGTGCATCGCGGCCAGGAACGGCACGATGCGCTGCAGGATGCCGAACAGAAAGGTCGCCAGCCAGCCGAGCAACGCGCACGCGACGACCGCCGTCGCGAGGCCGCCGTACGGCCGCCCGTCGAACGCCCACCAAGCCGCCAGCGCCAGCGTCAGCAGCAGCGCCGCCCAGGCCGCGCGCACGAGCACGAACGAGCCGCCGAGTTCGCGGCGCATGCCCTCGCGCAGCACCTGCCGCATCGATCGCAGATGCAGCGCCGCGGCCACCACGCCGGCGACCACCGCGGCCAGCAGCGCGGCGTGCGGCAGCGCGTCGAGCGCCACCGCCGCTGCAATCGCCAGTGCCGCCCCCGATGCAGCGGCCACCGCGAGCTGCGTGCGCTCCGGCGGCACGTTGCCGAGCGCGAACATCGGCACCAGGATGTTCGACAGGCCGAGCGCCAGCATGCCCATGAAGCCGAACGCCGCGAACACGATGTGCAGCATCAGCAGCCCCGAGTGCGGCCAGTCGGCCACGCCGGCCCAGGTGGCGAGCATGCCCAGCGCGCTGGCCAGCATCACCGCGAGCGAGGCCAGCGCCAGCCAGCCCATCGCGCGCACCCCCTGCATCGTGCCGTGCACACCGATCAGGTTGCGCGCCAACAACGCAGCGAAGATCAGCAGCCCGCCGGCCACCGGCAGCGCGGCGAGCGCCGCCGCCTCTGGCCGCTGCCAAGCGAACGCCGCCACCAGCGCGGTCACGCCCGGCATGTAGAGCCACCACGCCAGGCGCACGGCGGCGAGCGAGCGCAGCGGCTGGCGCGAGGCCACCGGCGTCAACTGCAGCGAGGCGCCGATCGCCGTCATCGCCAGCACGCCGAGCGTCAGCGCATGCAGCGCCGCCAGCGGCCAGCCCAGCCCGCCCGCAAAGCGCGGCACGTGCGCAGCCCCGAGGCCGAGCGCGAGCCACGCGAGCACGTGGAACAGCGCCGCCGCGCTGAAGAAGCGCAGCGGAATCGACATCGGCAGCAGCCGCCCGCTCGCCCCCTGGAAGTAGGCGCCGCCGGAGGCGCGTGCCGGGGCACGGCTCGGGCGCGCCGTGCTCGGAGCGCCTGCGGCTGCCTCGCCTGCACGCGCCGTCTCGCTCGGCGCCGGCGCATCCGGCGGCGCGGGCTTCGGCGG
>DASURM010000497.1:0-15117 GCA_036280035.1 Burkholderiaceae bacterium
GCCGCTGCCGGTGCAGGCGCTGGTGGGCGACCTGTTCATGAAGACCGCCGGCATCAAGGAGGCGCTGGTGCTGGCGTTCAACCCGCCGCCGATCTTCGGCCTGGGCACGGCCGGCGGCTTCGAGCTGTACATCCAGAACCACGGCAACGGCGGGCCCAAGCGGCTGGCGCAGGTGTCGCAGCAGTTCATGGCCGCGGCGTCGAAGAGCCCGCTGCTCGGCGGCGTGCAGACGCTGTGGCGTGCCAGCACGCCGCAGCTCTACGTCGACGTCGACCGCGAGCGCGCCAAGGCGCTCGGCGTGCCGGTCGACGAGGTGTTCAACACCTTGTCGGCCACGCTCGGCAGCTACTACGTCAACGACTTCAACAAGTACGGCCGCACCTGGCAGGTGCTGATGTCGGCCGAGGCCGGCTACCGCAAGAGCCCCGACGACATCGGTCGCATGTGGGTGCGCTCCGATTCCGGCCAGATGGTGCCGGTGTCGGCACTGGCGAGCGTGAAGTACTCGTCGGGCCCGGAGATGCTCGACCGTTTCAACAACCTGCCGGCGGTGAAGCTGTTCGGCCAGGCGGCGCCGGGCGTCAGCTCGGGGCAGGCGATCGCCGAGGCCGAGCGCATCGCGCGCGAGGTGCTGCCGCCCGATTTCAGCTTCGACTGGGGCGGCGCGTCGTACCAGGAGAAGCGCAGCTCGGGCACCTCGGGCATTGCGTTGCTGCTCGGTGCGCTGATGGTGTTCTTGATCCTGTCGGCGCAGTACGAGCGCTGGTCGCTGCCGCTGTCGGTGATGCTGGCGCTGCCGTTCGGCATGTTCGGCGCGCTGGCCGCGGTGTGGTTGCGCGGTATGACCAACGACGTCTACTTCCAGATCGGCCTGGTCACGCTGCTCGGGCTGGCGGCGAAGAACGCGATCCTGATCGTCGAATACGCGTCGCTCAAGGTGCATGAGGGCCTGAGCGCGTCGGCGGCGGCGCTCGAGGCGGCGCGGCTGCGCTTCCGGCCGATCATCATGACGTCGCTGGCGTTCATCCTCGGCGTGCTGCCGCTGGCGTTCTCCAGCGGCGCCGGCGCCGGCGCGCGGCGTTCGGTGGGCACCGGCGTGATGGGCGGCATGCTGGCGGCGACGTTCCTGGCGATCTTCTTCGTGCCGATGTTCTTCAAGATCATCACCGCGCGCAGGCTGCGCGAGGCGCGCTCGACCGACGAGATGCAGGACGAGGCGAAGCACGCGCATGCGCATGCCGCCGCAGCCGCCGCGCATCACCACCCCCACCGCGCCGGCCCGGCGCTGCCCGATGCAAAAGGAGAACTCGCGTGAAGCGGCTGGATCAATGGAGCGCGTTGGCGCTTGCCGCGGCAATGCTGGCTGGGTGCGCAGTGCCGCCGGCCGAGAAGCACGAAACCCCGCGGCTCGAACTGCCCGCCGGCACTGCGGTGCCTGAGGTGTCGGCGCAGTGGTGGCAGAGTTTTGGCGACCCGAAGCTCGACGCACTGGTGGCCGAGGCGCTCGACAGCAACCGCGACCTCGCGCGCGCGATGGCGCGCATCGACGGCTCGCGCGCCGCGCTGCGCGCCGCCAACGCGGCGCAGCAGCCGAGCGTCGACGCCAACGTGTCGGCGGCGCGCCAGCGCTTCGGGCCGAACTCGCCGCTGACGATCGGCGGCAACCAGCTCATCTACAACGATATCCGCGCCGGCCTCAGCGTGTCGTACGAGGTCGACCTGTGGTCGCGCGCGGCCAACCTGAGCGCCGCCGCACGCGACGAGTTGCTGGCCAGCGAGTACGCGCGCGACACGCTGCGCACCGCGCTGGCCGCGCAGGTGGTGCGCAGCTATGCGGCGCTGCAGTCGCTCGATTCGCAGGTGGTGCTGTTCGGCCGTGCCGTGCAGGCGCAGCGCGACAGCCTGGCGCTGCAGCGCAAGCGCTTCGCGGCCGGCGACATCTCGGAGCTCGACGTTCAGCAACTCGACGCCGAGCTGATCGACAACGAGGCGCAGCTGCCCAAGCTCGAGCGCGCGCGCGGCGAGGCCGAGCGTGCGCTGGCGCTGGTGCTCGGCCGCTCGCCCAAGGCGCTGCTGGAGCAGGGGATTGCGCGCGCCGACACGCCCACGCTGCGCGCCAGCGGCGTGCCCGAGGGGTTGCCGTCGGATCTGCTGCTGCGTCGCCCCGACGTGCAGGCCGCCGAGGCGCGACTGCGCGCCGCCGGCGCGCGCATCGACGCGGCGCGCGCGGCGTACTTCCCGGGCATCACGCTGACCGCGGCGTACGGCTTCAACAGCACGCAGCTCTCGAACCTGTTCGACGGGCCGTCGATCGCCTGGAACATCGGCGCCGCGCTGACGCAGCCGATCTGGGACGGCGGGCGCATCGGCGCGCAGTACGACGCCACGCAGGCGCAGCGCAGGCAGATCGAGCTCGACTACCGCGACAGCGTGACCAGCGCGTTCAAGGAGGTGCGCGACGCGCTCGGCACCTACACCGAGGCGAGCCAGACGTTGCGCTCGGGCGAGCGCCGCGCGCAGGCGCTGCAGCGGGCGGCCGACCTCACGCGCATCCGCTACGACGGCGGGCAGTCGAGCCGGCTCGACGTGATCAACGCCGACCGGCTGGCGCTGACCGCACAGGCGCAGAACGCCGACGCCGCGCGGGCGTACACCGCCGCGCAGGCCGACGTGTTTCGCGCCCTCGGCGGCGGCTGGAAGGCGCCGCCGACCACCACGGCGGCGGCTGCCGGCTAAGGAGGCCTAATCGCCGAACACGTCCTTGTACGACGTGTACATCGTCAGCATCAGCAGCGGCAGCAGCACCAGCCAGCCGAGGCCGAGCGGGATCGATGCGACGATCGACGCCACGATGTAGATCACGCCCCACAGCAGGCCGGCCACGATGTTCTTCAGGCTGGCGGCGAAACTGAGCTTCACCGCGTCGACCGGCGCCACGCCGCGCAGCGCCACCAGCGCCGGTGCGTACCACAACGCCATCGCGACGATCGCGAACAGCACGAGGCCGATCAGCATCCCGAGCAGGCCGACGCCCATGCCGGCCATCATGCCGCTGCCGCTGCCCATCATGCCGCCGGCCATCATGCCCATCGCGCCGCCGAAGCCGAGCACGCCCATCAGGCCGACGATCACCACCATCGCCACCAGGAAGAGCACACCCACCACCGCCAGCGGCGTCAGGCGATCGCCCTTGAACGCGCTGAACAGGTCGCCCACCTCGACGGTGCCGCCGCCTTCCTGCTTGCGCGCTGCCATCACCCAGCTGCCGCAGAACACCGGCAGCAGCAGCGCCGACGCGAGCTGGCCCAGCAGCGGGATGAACGCCAGCACCAGCACGATGATGAACAGCACCAGCCCGAGCACGACCCAGATCGCCGGGTTCTTGATGAACATGGCCCAGGCGTCGGTCCACCACGCGACGCCGCGGTCGCCGGCCACGCTGCGCGGCTGGTTGGGGTCGGTGCCGTTGGTCAATGCGCCATCCATCGCGGGCCCTCCAGGTGTGTGCGGCGCGCTGCCGCGGCGGGCATTGTGCGCCGTGGCTGCCGGCGCGACCAGTCATGGACCGCGATCTGGGATTAGCATGCCGCCCTGGGAGCGCGCGATGCCTTCGGTCCACTTTGTGATGCTGCCGATGCACGGCGGCCAGACGCACGTGGCGGTCAACCCCGCACTGGTGCGCTGCGTGCTGCCGATGAACACGCCGCAGGCCGAGGTCTGCTTCGACGACCAACACCGGCTGGTGATCGACAAGACGATGGAGCAGGTGGTGCGTGATCTCGAGATCGCAGGGCGGTGAGCGATGCCCGAGGACTATCGCCCCACCGAGCCCGTCCACTCCTACGAGTTCGCGCAGGTGCCGCCCGGCGACGAGCTGCCTGCGCCGCCCCCGGGCAAGCCGCGGCGCTCGTCGTTGTGGTGGATCGCGGTGGTGGTGGCGGTGTTCATGGCCGTCCCGCTGCTGGCGAGCCTGTCGACTCGCACGCCGGTGCGCGCCAGGGCGCCCGCGGCCAGCGAGCCGGTGGCGGCGGCCGAGCCTGCGACCGAGGCGCCGGCGCGTACCGTACCGGCCACGGTGCGAGCGGTACAGGCGCCGGCGCGCGCCGCCCCCGAGGTGCCCGACCAGGCCGCACCGGCCCCGACGCGGGTGCTGCCCGAGCCTGATCGCCAGATGGTCACCAAGTGCGTCGAGCGCGGCCGCGTGGTCTATACGCAGACCGGCGAGTGCGATGGCAGCGTCAGCGCCGTGCCGATCGACCCGGGCAAGAACGTGGTCGGCCCCGCCCGCGCCGCGCCGCGCCAGTAGCGCGGCACCGCCGCCGCTATTTGGCCTTCGGGCGACCGTACTTCGCGGTGAAGCTCGCCGAGCCGAGCTTGTTGGCGTGGATCATGAAGCCCACCAGCGCGGCGGTGCCGCCTGCGGGGATGTCGAGCTTGTCGGCCTTCAGCGCGTAGACGGTGAAGATGTAGCGATGCGGCTTGTCGCCGGGTGGAGGACAGGCGCCTCCGAAGCCGGGCGCACCGAAGTCGGTGTTGGCCTGCGCGCTGCCGGCCGGTAGCCCCTTGCCGTCGGCGGTACCGGCGCCTTCGGCTAACTCGTTTGCGCTGGCCGGGATGTTGTAGACAACCCAGTGCCACCAGCCCGAACCCGTGGGCGCATCGGGGTCGTAGACAGTGAGCGCGAAGCTCTTGGTGCCCTTGGGCGCGCCACTCCACTGCAGCGCCGGCGAGATGTTCTTGCCGCTGCAGCCGAAGCCGTTGAACACCTGGGCATCGGTGAGCGTGCTGCCGGGCTTGATGGTCGGGCTCGTCAGCTTGAACTGCGCCGCGCCTGCGCTGCCCGCGGCGGCGAGCGCGACTGCGCCCGCCAGCACCAGCGATCGAATGGGCCTTGATGTCATGGACGGTCTCCAGTGGATTGCGTGAGACCGGCGATCATGCAGCAGACCGCGCCGACCCGCAGTACGCTGCCGAGGCATGTCGAATGCCGCCATCGATCCCTTCGACCTGCAGCGTTTCGTCGCTGCACAGGCGCCGCTGTACGCGCAGGTGTTGGCCGAGCTGGCAGCCGGCGCCAAGACGAGCCACTGGATGTGGTTCGTCTTTCCGCAGTTGCGGGGGCTCGGCCGCAGCGAAACCGCCCGGCACTACGGCATCGGGTCGCTGGCCGAGGCGGCGGCGTACGCGGCACACCCTGTGCTGGGTGCGCGGCTTCGCGAGTGCTGCGCGCTGCTGGCCGGCGTGCGCGGCCGCAGCGCGCTGCAGATCTTCGGCCCGATCGACGCGCTGAAGCTGCGTTCGTGCCTGACGCTGTTCGAGCGGGCGGCACCCGGCGAACCCCTGTTTGCGGCCTTGCTCGCCAGCTCCTTTGCCGGCGAGCGCGACCCGGCGACGCTGCAGTTACTCGGCTGAGTGCCGCCGGCGCGCGGCGCGATTGCGTCAGGTCAATCTCGGCAGGCCCTCTCGGCCCTACGCTTGGCCACAGGCCGAGGCAGGCCTTGCAGGAGATTCCCGTGGTGAGCCGCGCAGTGGAGCCACAAGTCACCCTCGACGGTTTCGAGGTGCTCGATGCCACCCACCGGCAGATCCTGGCTGCGCTCGACACTTTGCAGCAACTGGTCGCGCATCTCGATCGCAATGACGCCGACGCGCAGGCGCAGGCGATGGCCGCCACGGTGGTGAAGTTCTTCGACACCACCGCGCGCCAGCATCACGAGGACGAGGAGCGCCACATCTTCCCGACGCTGGCGAGATCGCCCGACCCGCAGATGGTGCAGACGGTGGCGCGCCTGCAGCAGGATCACCGCTGGCTCGATGAAGACTGGATGGAGCTGTCGGCCCACCTCGAGGCGCTGGCCGCGGGCCACACCTGGTGGGATCTGGCGCTGGTGCGCGAAGGCAGCGCGGTCTTCATCGCGCTGTCGCACGACCACATCGCGCTCGAGGAGTCGCTGATCTACCCCGAGGCGCGGCTGCGCATGCGGCAGGCCGAGCGCGGCGAAATGGGCCGCGAGATGGCGGCGCGCCGGCGCGAGAAGCGCACCGGCAGGGAGGCCGGCAAGGGCGCGTGAGCGCTCGCGCGGCGCGATCGATGCGCGGCTGCGGCGTCTGACGTCGCTGTCGATGCCGCCTGTCGAAGCCTGAGCGCGCCCGACTGTGCGCCTGTCGGCTCGGCGCGAGGCTGCGGGCGCTACATTGCCGACCTTGAACCGACCGACCTCCCCGTCGCATCAGGGTAGCGACGCCACCCTGCGCATGACCAGCGGCGACGACGCGCTACGCAACGCTCGTGCGCTCCGCGCCACGCGATGGCTGACAGGGATCTGCGTGCTGCTGGTCACGCACGGCTCGCTGTACCCCTGGAAGTTCGCCTGGCCGCCTTCGGTAGCCGTGGCGTGGGCGCGGATGATGCGCCAGAGCACCTGGTGGACCGGGCGCGGCGATGTGGTCGGCAACGTCGTGCTGTTTGTTCCGCTGGGCGCCCTCGGCTAGACCCTTCTTCGGTCTTGCGGCCGGTGGCCCCTGTTGCGCGCGGCGGGGGTGCTCGTCGCGGGCATCGCCTTTGCGTTCGTCTTGCAGGTGGCACAGATCTTCGTGTCGGCGCGCGACGCCGCGTGGTCCGATGTCGTGTGGAACGCGCTTGGCCTGCTCGCCGGAACGCTGCTCGCCGCGCCTCTGTCGCGCATGCCGGTCGAGCAGTTGCGCGCGCCGGCGCTGCGGCTGCCGCTTGCTTTCGTCGCGTTGTGGCTCGCGCTGCAATGGTGGCCGTTCGTCCCGCGGCTGGACTGGCAGCACATCAAGGATTCGCTCAAGCCCCTGTTGTTGAATCCGCAGTGGCGAACCGCAAGCGCGATAGACGCCGCGCTCAGCCTGGCGCTGGTTGGCGTGCTGCTGGGTCGACTTCGCCAGCGGTTGTGGTGGCTGCTGGCGCTGCCGCCCGCCGCGGCGAGCGGTGCCTTGCTCGTTCAACACCAGTTCCCTGTCGCTGCCGCGTTGTGTCGGCTGGGTCGCGGGTGTGATCGCCGCGTTGCTGGCCTGGCGCCTGCCGCGGCGCGCCGGTGCCGCGCTCGGTGCTGCGCTCGCGCTGGCGCGGTTCAGCTTCGACGAGCTGAAGCCGCTGCAATTCGGCGACGCGTCGAACCCGGTGCGCTGGGTGCCGTTTGCGGCCCTGTTGCAAGGGTCGCTGAGCGCCAACACGTTGTCGCTGACCTGGCAGCTCTTCTGGCAGGGCACCGTGATCGTGATGCTGCACGCGATCGGTGCACGCGTGGGTGTGTTGGCGTTCGCGTTGAGCGTGTGGACGTTGCTGCTGGAGTTGCTGCAAGTCTGGCTGCCGGGTCGCACGCCCGACATCACGCCGGCGCTGTTACCGTGGTTCTGGGTCGGGATACTCCCGCTGCTACAGGTGTTATCGGAGGGCGAAGGAACAAAAAGTGTTGCGAGGTTTCAAATGATCCCCCCGAGACATGCCCCCTAACCTGAGGCAGTGCAGGTTACACGGTTTGCCGGAATCATTCGCTGCAATCTTTTTCCGGAGCTTGCCATGTTGTCGCGATACACCGAATCAGAAACCGTCGACGCGTTCACCAGTGACTTCATCCGTCTGAGCGAGGCGTCGCCGCCGGTGCCGGTGCCGCCGGGCCATGTGGGTCCGGTGACGCTTCCCGGCACGGGCCGCATGGTGTGGTGGACGGGCCGCGTCGCGATCGGTCTGCGCCACGAACCCGGGCCACGTCGCAGCGACATGCTGTCGCAATCGGCGCTGTGGCTGCAAGACCTGATGCTGGGTGGCGCGCGCCGCGCGCGCGCCTGAAGGCCGCATTCGAGGGGAGCCCACGAGCGGCTGCGCGCGACGCGGCTGCGATCCCGATCTGTGTAGTCCGAAGCCGCCGCCGGAACCGACGCTCCACGTCCGCATCTTTCGGCAGCGCTCGCAAGACCCGGCGCCGACCACGCCGTCCGATGAAAGCGGCTACCATGCCCCGCTCACCGATGCCGCGGGGACACGATGCCGACGCTTCGATTCCATATCAATGGCCGCGCCGCGCAGGTGCAGGTCGAACCCCACGAACTGCTGGTCGACGTGATCCGCGGCCAGCTTGCGCTGACGGGCACCCACATCGGGTGCGACACCAGTCAGTGCGGCGCGTGCACCGTGCTGGTCGACGGCAAGGCAACCCGCAGTTGCAGCATGCTCGCGGTGCAGGCCGCGGGCTGCGAGATCACCACCGTCGAAGGCCTGGCGCAGGGTGACCGGCCGCATGCCTTGCAGCAGGCGTTCATGGCCTGCCACGGCCTGCAGTGCGGCTTCTGCACGCCGGGCATGCTCATGAGCGCGGCCGCGTTGCTGCGCGACAAGCGCGACCCGAGCGAGGCCGAGATCGTCGACGCCCTCGAGGGCAACCTGTGCCGCTGCACCGGCTACGTCAACATCGTGGCGTCGGTGCAGGAGGCCGCGAGGCTGCTGCGTTCGGAGGCCTCGCGATGAGCGCCGGTCCCACCACCGCCGAAGTCGGCCGCTTCGGCAGCGGCCAGCAGGTGCAGCGCGTCGAGGATCCGGCGCTGCTGGCGGGCAAGGGCCAGTTCACCGACGACGTGGCGCCGGCCGGCCAGTTGCACGCGGTGTTCGTGCGCTCGCCGCATGCGCACGCACGCATCGTGTCGATCGACAGCGTCGCGGCGTCGGCGATGCCCGGCGTGGCGGCGGTGTTCACCGGCGAGCAACTGGTGCGCGCCGGAGTCAAGCCGATGCCGGTCGAGGTGCCGTTCAAGCGTCCCGACGGCTCGAACGTCGTCACCGCGCCGCGGCGCGCGCTGGCGCACGAGCGCGTGCGCTTCGCCGGCGAGGCGGTGGCGCTGGTGGTGGCCGCGAGCCGCGACGCCGCACGCGCTGCGGCGGACGCGGTGGTGGTCGATTACGAAGAGATCGACGCGGTCACCGACGCGGTGGCGGCGCTGCAGCCCGATGCACCGCGCGTCGTCGACACGTTGCCCGACAACATCGCCGCGGTGTCGCAGCACGGCGACGCCAAGGCGGTCGACGCGGCGTTCGTGCGCGCGGCGGTGAAGGTGGCGGTCGACCTCGTCAACCAGCGCGTCGCGCCGTCGCCGATCGAGCCGCGCACCGTGCTGGCGGCTTTCGATGCCGCGACGCAGCGGCTGACGATCCGCCTGTCGAGCCAGATGCCCACCGGCGTGCGCACCAGCGTGTGCGACGCGCTCGGCCTGAAGCCCGATGCGGTGCGCGTCGTGGTCGGCGACGTCGGCGGCGGCTTCGGCATGAAGACCGGCGCCTATCCGGAGGACATCGCGCTGGCCTACGCGGCGCGCGCGCTGCAGCGGCCGCTGAAGTGGCGCGCCGAGCGGCTGGAGGAGTTTCTGTCGGCGGTGCACGGCCGCGACGCCGTCAGCCACTGCGAGTTGGCGCTCGACGCCGGCGGCAAGGTGCTCGCGCTGCGCGTGAAGACGGTGGCCAACACCGGCGCGTATGCCACCGGCACCGGCATCCTGATTCCGCTGGTGATCGGCCCTTGGGTCATCACCAGCATCTACGACATCCCGGCGATCGACCTGCGGCTGCAGGCGGTGATGACCCACACCAACACGATCGGGGCCTACCGCGGCGCCGGCCGGCCCGAGGCGATCTACCTCATCGAGCGGCTGATGGACGCCGCCGCGCGCGAGATGAAGCTCGACCCCGCCGAGCTGCGCAGGCGCAACATGATCGCGCCCGATCGCTTTCCGTACACCAACCCGATGGCGCAGGTGTACGACTGCGGCCAGTTCGAGAAGATCCTCGACCAGGGCCTGAAGCTCGCCGACTGGCGCGGCTACCCGGCGCGGCGCGAGGCGTCCAAGCGCGCCGGCAAGCTGCGCGGCCGCGGCATCGCGACCTTCCTCGAGTGGACCAGCGGCATGGCGTTCGAGGAGCGCGTCACCGTGACCGTCACGCCCGACGGCATGATCGAGGTCTGCTCGGCGGTGCAGCAGATGGGGCAGGGCATCGCCACCAGCCTGGCGCAGCTCGCGGTCGACGTGTTCCAGGTGCCGCTCGATCGCATCCGCGTCGTGATGGGCGACACCGACCGCAACAACGGCTTCGGCAGCGCGGGCTCGCGCTCGCTGTTCATCGGCGGCTCGTCGGTGCACGTGGCGTCGCAGCGCACCGTCGACGAGGCGCGCAAGCTGGCCGCTGCTGCGCTCGAGGCGCCGGCCGGCGACATCGAGTACCGCGCGGGCCGCTTCAGCGTCGCCGGCACCGACCTCGGCATCGGCCTGTTCGAGCTGGCCGGCCAGCAGCGCGGCAGCCGCATCTTCGTCGAATCGACTCATGCGGTCGGGGGCCCGTCGTGGCCCAACGCATGCCACGTCTGCGAGGTCGAGATCGACCCCGACACGGGTGCCGTGCAACTGGTGGCGTACTCGTCGGTCAACGACATCGGCCGCGTCGTCAGCCCGCAGATCGCGCGCGGTCAGGTCGAAGGCGGTGCGGTGCAGGGCATCGGCCAGGCGCTGTGCGAGCGCATGGCGTACGACAGCGCATCGGGCCAGCCGCTGAGCGCGAGCTTCATGGACTACGCACTGCCTCGCGTCGACGGCTTCCGCGCCTTCAAGACCGAGTTCGACACCTCGATCCCGTGCACCACCAACACGCTCGGCTCCAAGGGCGTCGGCGAGCTGGGCACGATCGGCGCCACGCCGGCGGTGGTCAACGCAGTGATCGACGCGCTCGACCATGCGGGCCAGGGCCGCAATGCCGAGCGCGTGCAGATGCCGCTCACCGCCGAGCGCGTGTGGCGCGCGTTGCACGGCCAGTACGATCCGCCGCCGCTCGCGCGAGCGTAGCGCGCCGATCGGCGCACACCACGAGTCGACGCTCGCTGCGCCGGCCGCATCGGCTCGATCGAAATCGCGGCCGGGCTGCGCGCGAAGCCCGCACGGAGTCCCCGAGCGCGAGCGCCAAGCAAAATGCGCGCATGCAGGCATCCTCGTACCTGAAGCTCTCGGTGGCGGTGGCGCTGGCGACCATGGCGCTGAAGTTCGGCGCCTGGTGGCTCACCGGTTCGGTGGGCCTGTTGTCCGACGCGCTGGAGTCGCTGGTCAACCTTGCCGGCGCCGGCTTCGCGCTGTGGATGGTGATGGTCGCGGAGCTGCCGCCCGACGACGACCATCCTTACGGCCACCATAAGGCCGAGTACTTCTCGAGCGGCTTCGAAGGCCTGCTGATCCTGGCCGCGGCGCTGGCCATCGTCGTGGCGGCAGTGGAGCGGCTGCTGCATCCGCAGCCGCTCGAGGCGCTGAGCGTGGGCCTGGCGCTGTCGGTGCTCAGCTCGGTGATGAACGGGGCGCTGGCCTACGCGATGCTGGGCGCATCGCGCGAGCTGCGCTCGGTGGCACTCGAAGGCGATGCCCGCCACCTGTTCACCGATGTCTGGACCTCCGCCGGCGTGGTGGTCGCGCTGATCGCGGTGCCTTTCACCGGCTGGCAGTGGCTCGACCCGGTCATCGCGATCGCGGTGGCGGTGAACATCCTGCGCGAGGCGGTGCGGCTGGTACGCATCGCCGCCGACGGCCTGATGGACCGCGCGCTCGAGCCCGACGTGCAACGCCAGATCGACGATACGCTGCGCGACTTCGAGCACCACGTGATCCGCTTCGACCACGTGGTGACGCGCCGTGCCGGGCAGCGCCGCTTCGTCGACCTGCACATGCACCTGCCGGGGAGTTGGACGCTGCTGCGCGCCGCAGCGCTGCGCGCTGCGGTCGAGCAGGCGCTGATGGGCGCGGTGCCCGGGCGGCGCGCGCGCATCGAGCTGTTGCCGTCGGACGTGGAAGCGCAGTTCGACGGCCCCGATGGACAGAGGCCGGCTTGATCGCGCTCGTGCAGCGGGTGGCGCGCGCGCAGGTGAGCATCGGCGGCACGGTGTGCAGCCGCATCGGCACCGGGCTGCTGGTGTTCGTGTGTGCCGAACCCGCCGACGGCCAGGCGCAGGCCGGCAAGCTGGTCGACAAGCTGCTCAAGCTGCGCATCTTCGCCGACGACGCCGGCAAGATGAACCGCAGCGTGCAGGACGTGCGCGGCGGCCTGCTGATCGTCAGCCAGTTCACGCTCGCAGCCGATACCACGGGCGGCAACCGGCCGAGCTTCTCGGCCGCCGCAGCGCCCGCGCAGGGCCATGCGTTGTACGACGCGGTGCTGGCCGCGGCACGAGCGCGTCACCCCGACGTGCAGGCCGGCGAGTTCGGCGCCGACATGCAGGTGGAGTTGGTCAACGACGGGCCGGTGACGATCCCACTGCGCATCGCGTGACGGCCAGCGCGAGTCGGCCCCGTGCAAGCGCTGGCACGCACTCACTCAATCTGCATATTGCCCCGCGGCCTTGATGACCGGGCCCCACTTGGCGATCTCGCCTTGCACCCACGCCTTGTGCTCGGCGCGGCCGACTCGCGCGTCGGCGACCACCACCGCGCCGAGCGCCTCCTCGTGCTTGACGAAGTCGGGATCCTTCAGCGCGCCGCGCAGCGCGGTGTTGAGCTTGTCGAGCACCGCCGCGGGCGTGCCCTTGGGTGCGTACAGGCCGTGCCAGATGGTGACGTTGAAGCCCTTGAGCCCGGACTCTTCGAGCGTCGGCAGCTTGGCCAGCGCCGGGGTCGTCAGCCGCTTGGTCGTCGTGACCGCATAGGCCTTGACCTTGCCGGCCTCGATCTGGCCGCTGGTGTTGGTGGTCTGGTCGCACATGATGTCGACCTGGCCGCCGAGCAGATCGTTCATCGCCGGCGCGGTGCCCTTGTACGGCACGGTGGTCATGTCGACGGCCAGCGCCTGCTGCAGCAGCAGGCCGCACAAGTGCGAGGCCGCACCCAGGCCGGCGTTGGCGAGATTGATCTTGCCCTTGTTGGCCTCGAGCCACTTGCGCAGCTCGGCGAAGTTGTTGGCCGGCAGCGTGCTGCGACCGATCAGCGTCATCGGCACCTCGTTGATCAGGCCCACGTACTCGAAATCGGTGAGCACGTCGAACGGCAGCTTGCGGTACAGCGCCGGCGCGGTGGACATGCCGATGTGGTGCAGCAGAATCGTATAGCCGTCGGGTGCCGCCTTGGCCACCTTGCCGGCGCCGAGCGTGCCGCCGGCGCCGGCGACGTTCTCGATCACCACCGTCTGGCCGTTCAGGCCTTTGCGCAGCGCCTCGCCGAGGTCGCGCGCCACCTTGTCGGTGGGGCCGCCGGCCGAGAACGGCACCACGATGGTGATCGGCTTCTCGGGGAACTCGGCGCGAGCAGCCAGCGAGAGGGCGGCCACGGAGGCGAGAAGGAGCCACGAGCGGGTTTTCATGGGACGAATCTCCAGAGTGACGTAATCGATGCGCCGGACGGCGAAGGCCCGAATCGTACGGCGTGCGGGCGGGCTGCCACCCCTCGGAAACCACCGAGCCGGCGTCCAAACCTTGACCTGCCTCAGAGGTTGCTAAAGCCGCTGGCGTCGGCCAGGTGCCCGGCCAGCACCCGGGCCACGTGCAGGGCCGCGCGAGCGCTGCCGTCGGCGATCTGTTGGCGGCAGCTGGTGCCGTCGGCGACGACGATGGCGTCGCCCGCGGCGCGCACCGCCGGCAGCAGCGTCAGCTCGGCCATCTGCAGCGAGGCTTCGAGGTGCGCCGCCTCGTAGCCGAAGCTGCCGGCCATGCCGCAGCAAGAGCCTTCGATCGGCGTCACCTGCGCACCGGGCAGCAGCCGCAGCGCGTCGAGCACGCCTTCCATCAGCCCGAACGCCTTCTGGTGGCAGTGCCCGTGCACCAGCAGCGGTCGTTCGGGCTCGCGCCAGTCGGGCGCGAAGCGACCGGCGCGCGCCTCGCGGACGACGAACTCCTCGAACAACAGCGCCGCGCCGGCCACCGTGCGCGCGGCTTCGCCCAGGCCCAGCGCCAGAACCTCGTCGCGCAGCGTCAGCAGGCACGACGGCTCGAGGCCGACGATCGCGATGCCGCGCTGCGCGAACGGCAGCAGCGCGTCGATCAGCGAGCGCGCCTTGGCCCGTGCGCGCGCCGTGTCGCCCACCGCCAAGTGCGTGCGCCCGCAGCACGGCGAGCGGCCGTCGGCGCCGCGGGCGGCGTGCACCGTGTAGCCCGCCGCATGCAGCACCCGCACCGCGGCCACCGCGTTGTCGGGCTCGAAGTACTCGTTGAAGGTGTCGCACCACAGCACCGCGGTGCGCTCGCCGGCGGCGTGCGCGGCCAACAGCTTCTCGCGCGATGCCAGGCGCAGCGAGCCTGCGCGCCGGCCGAAGGTGTCGCGGCGCCAGCGCGGCAGGCGGCGCTGTGCGGAGAGACCGGTGCGGCGCTCGACCAGGCGCGCCAGCGCAGGCCAGTGGTTGCGCAGGTTGGCCAGCCACGGCAGCGCGCTGGCCCACGGTGCGTAGTCGGGCAGACGGCCGATCAGCCGATCTTGCAGCGACGCGCCGTTGCGCGCGTGGCACTGGGCCTGCACCTCGAGCTTCATGCGCGCCATGTCGACGCCGGTGGGGCACTCGCGCTTGCAACCCTTGCAGCCGACGCACAGCTCGAGCGCGTCGCGCACCGCGTCGCCGGCGAGCGCATCGGGCCCCAGCGCGCCCGAGAGCGCGAGGCGCAGCGTGTTGGCGCGGCCGCGCGTGAGGTGCTGCTCGTCGCGAGTGATGCGCCAGCTCGGACACATGGTGCCGGCGTCGAACTTGCGGCAGTGGCCGTTGTTGTTGCACATCTCCACGGCTTTGGCGAAGCCGTGTGTGATGTCGCCGCCGCTACCCGGGGCGCTCAGCACCTCGGTCGTCGGGTCGTTCTGCACGTCCCACGCCGACCAGTCGAACGCGGGCTGGATGTCGATCGTGCGGTAGCCAGGCGGGAAGCGGAACAACGCGGCATCGTCCATGCGCGGCGGGTCGACGATGCGGTTGGGGCAGAACAGGTTCTCAGGATCGAGGTGATGCTTGATCGCCCGCAACGCCTCGGTCAGCTTGGGGCCGAACTGCCACGCGATCCACTCGCCGCGGCACAGTCCGTCGCCGTGCTCGCCGCTGTAGGCGCCCTTGAACCTGTGCACCAGCTCGCAAGCCTCTTGCGCGATCGCGCGCATCTTGGCCGCACC
>DASURM010000498.1:0-8835 GCA_036280035.1 Burkholderiaceae bacterium
CAGATGGTCGCGCAGGCGCAACGCTCGAAGGCACCGATGCAGCGTCTGGCCGACCGCGTGGCCGGCTGGTTCGTGATGGTGGTGGTGGCGATCGCGCTGGCCACCTTTGTCGTATGGGGCTGGATCGGCCCCGAGCCGGGCTGGGTCTACGCGCTGGCCAATGCGGTGGCTGTGTTGATCATCGCCTGCCCCTGCGCGCTCGGGCTGGCCACGCCGATGTCGATCATGGTGGCCAGCGGACGCGCGGCGACCATGGGGGTGCTCTTCCGCGACGCGGCGGCGATCGAGCAACTGCGCAAGGTGGACACGCTGATCGTCGACAAGACCGGCACCCTCACCGAGGGCAGGCCCGCGTTCGACCGCGCAGTGGCCGCCGACGGCGGCAGCCCCGACGAGGTGCTGCGGCTGGCCGCCAGCCTCGACCAGGGCAGCGAGCATCCGCTGGCCGATGCCATCGTGGCGGCGGCGCGCGAACGCGGCCTCGCGCTGGCCAAGGTCGAGGCCTTCGAGTCGAGCTCGGGCATCGGCGTGCGCGGCATCGTCGAGGGCCGCCGGCTCGCGCTGGGCAACACCGCGCTGATGCAGCAGGCCGGCGTCTCCGTGGATGCGCTTGCGGCACAGGCAGAAGCGCTGCGCGCCGAGGGCGCGAGCGTGATGCACCTGGCCGAGATCGGCCACGAGGGGTCCGGGCTGCTCGGCCTGCTCGCGGTGTCCGACCCGGTGAAGGCCAGCACGCCCGAGGCGCTGGCCACGCTGCACGACGCCGGCCTGCGCATCGTGATGGCCACCGGCGACGGCCTGACCACCGCGCGCTCGGTGGCCGCACGGCTGGGCATCGACGAGGTGCACGGCGAGGTCAAACCGGCCGAAAAGCTGGCGCTGGTGCAGAGCCTGCAGCGCAAAGGCGCCGTCGTCGCGATGGCCGGCGACGGCATCAACGACGCGCCCGCGCTGGCGCAGGCCGACGTCGGCATCGCGATGGGCACCGGCACCGACGTGGCGATGAACAGCGCGCCGGTCACGCTGGTCAAGGGCGACCTGCGCGGCATCGCGCAGGCGCGCGCGCTGTCGCAGGCGACGATCGCCAACATGAAGCAGAACCTGTGGTTCGCGTTCGTCTACAACTCCGCGGGCGTGCCGCTGGCCGCCGGCGTGCTGTACCCGCTCACCGGCTGGCTGCTGTCGCCGATGATCGCCGCGCTGGCGATGAGCCTGAGTTCGGCGTCGGTGATCACCAACGCGTTGCGACTGCGGCGTTCTGCGCTGGCGCATTGAATCCCCCATTGCCGCAGATCAACGCGATACGCCGCCGTGCAACGACAATTTCGCCGGGATCGGTAGTCGGCGGCCAGCAAGCCGCACGACCATGGCAAGATCCACAGCAACAGTGATCGTGACCCCGTGACGATGTTCAGGCGCACGCTGCGCCGCTTGGCTGTCTGGCTGGTGCTGCCGCTGCTGCTCGCGCAGTGGGCGGCGGTGTCCTACGCGTGCCCGCAACCCGCCACCGCTTCGCAGCGGGTCGCGATGCCCGACATGCCCGATTGCCAGGGCATGACGCCTGGTGCTGCGATGGATCCCGAGCAGCCTTTGCTGTGCAAGGCCCATTGCGAGCATGGATCGCAGACCGTCAACGACCCGCCGTCGCCCGTGCTGTCGCCGCAGATGCTGCTGTGGGCAGTGCTCGACTGGAATCAGCCGACTGTGAAGTCGGCGCATCGCGAAGAGCCGGCCGACGATCGATCGGCCCCTGCCCGACCCGCGGGCTCGCCTCCTCTGTACCTGCTGCACCTCGTCCTTCGGAACTAGGCCGCCTCCGACGCGACGGCGCTCGGCGCCGGTTGCGATCCATGCGTTGGCGAAGCCTTTCCCAAGGAGCAAGTCTGTGTCAGTTCGTCCCCAGAGTGCGCCGGCGGCGCACGACGGCGATCGGTCCGCGCGCCGGTCGCTGCGACGCCCTTCCGTGCCGGCGCGGGTGGTCCCGTGGCGGTTTGTCGTACCGCTCGACCGCCTCGCGCGATGGCCCCTGTGGTGGGCGCTGGCACTGGCCACGCTCGCCTGGCCGGCAGCGCGCGCCGCCGAGCTCGGCGCCGACCTCGAAAGCCTGCTGACGTACGCCCGGGCGCAGAACCCCGAGCTGGCCGCGATGCGCTCGGAGTCCGAGGCCGCCGCGCAGCGCGTGCAGCCGGCCGGCGCGCTGCCCGACCCGGTGCTGCGCGTCGAACTCATGAACATCAACAACTACGGCAACGACGCGCCGCCGAGCCTGCTGCCGTCGAAGGTCGGCGAGACCAAGTACACCTTCATGCAGGCGTTTCCGCTGTGGGGCAAGCGCGACCTGCGACGCGACGTCGCCGGCGCCGACGCCCAGCGCGCGACCGCACTGACCACGGCCGCATGGAACGAGCTGGCGACCAAGCTCAAGACCAGCTACGCGCAGTACTACCTGGCCGCCGGCAGCGAGCGCATCACGCTCGAGGTGGTCGACCTGCTGTCGCGCCTGGAGCGGCTGGCGCAGGCGCGCTATGCGGGCGGGCTGGTGGCGCAGCAGGATGCGATCCGCGCCCAGCTCGAGCGCACCGCGGTGCAAGGCGAGCTGATCGTGCTCGACACCGAGAAGCGCCAGGCCCGGGTGCGGCTGAACACCCTGCTGGCGCGCGAGGTCATGGCGCCGTTGGCCGAGCCCAGCGCGCTGCGCGCACTGCCTGCGGTGTCGGTGCTCGACGCGGCGTCGCTCGCGCAGCGGGCGCGGTCGACCAACCCCGCGCTGGCCGCCGAGGAGGCGAGGCTGCGCAGTGCGCAGAGCAGCCGCGACCTGGTGCTGAAGAACCGCTACCCCGACATCAACGTCGGCATCGCGCCGACGCAGATGGGCTCGCGCATCACCACGTGGGAGCTGATGCTCGAGGTGAACATTCCGCTGCAGCAGGAGTCGCGGCGCTCGCAGGAAAGCGAAGCCGAAGCGATGATCAGCGCCCAGCGATCGCGTGCGCAGGCCGCAGCCAACCAGTTGCTCGGCGAGCTGGGCGAGAACCTGGCCGCGTTCGATTCGGCACGGCGCTGGGAGGGCCTGGCCACCACGCAGCTGATGCCCCAGTCGGAGCTGAGTTTTCGCTCCGCGCTGGCCGCCTACGAAGCCGGCAAGGTCGATTTCGCGACCCTGCTCGATGCACAGCGCCAGATCCGCAAGGCGCGCCAGGACCACTTGAAGGCTCAGGTCGAGGCCCAGCTGCGGCTGGCCGAGGTCGAGCGCATCGTGGGAGAAGACCTGTGAAGACACCGATTCTCGTGACAGCCCTGCTCGTCGTCGCGGCCGCAGGCATCGGCGGCGGCTATCTGCTCGGCGTGCGCACGCACGCGCCGGCTGTTGCCACCGGCCCCGCGCCGGCCAAGCCCGCCGAGCGCAAGGTGCTGTACTACCGCAACCCGATGGGGCTGCCCGACACCTCGCCGACGCCCAAGAAGGACCCGATGGGGATGGACTACATCGCGGTCTACGAGGGCGAGGACGCAGGCGCGAGCGAACCGGGCGGCGCCACCCAGATCCGCATCAGCACCGACAAGGTGCAGAAGCTCGGCGTGCGCACCGAGGCCGCGGCGCTGCGGCCGCTCGGCCGCAGCGTGCGCGCCACCGGCCGCGTCGAACCCGACGAGCGCCGCATCTCGATGATCTCGCCCAAGTTCGAGGGCTATGTCGAACGGCTGCACGTCAACGCCACCGGGCAGTTCGTCGGCAAGGGCGACGCGCTGTTCGAGGTGTACAGCCCCGAACTGGTCTCCGCGCAGCGCGAATACGCGATCGCCGCCCAGGGCCTGCAGGCGATGAAGGGCGCCGGCGGCGACGCGCTGGCGGGCATGAAGCAACTGGCCGACGCCAGCCTGGTGCGCCTGCGCAACTGGGATCTGCCGGCCGACGAGATCGACGCGCTGGTGCGCACGGGCGAGGCACGGCGCACGGTCACGATGCGCTCGCCGGTCAGCGGCATCGTCACCGAGAAGAAGGCCTTCCAGGGCATGCGCTTCATGCCGGGCGAGGCGCTGTACCAGGTGACCGACCTGTCGGCGGTGTGGGTGGTGGCCGACGTCTTCGAGCGCGACCTCGGGCTCGTCAAGACCGGCGCCAAGGCGAGCGTGCAGCTGGCCGCCTACCCGAAGCAGACCTTCGAGGGCCGCATCACCTACGTCTACCCGACGCTGAAGGCCGAGACGCGCACGGTGCCGGTGCGGGTCGAATTGGCCAACCCGCGCCACTTGCTCAAGCCCGCGATGTTCGCGCAGGTCGAGATCCAGACCGGCGGCAGCGCGCAGGTGCTGACGGTGCCCGACAGCGCGGTGATCGACAGCGGCACGCGCCGCATCGTGCTGGTGCAACGCGGCCAAGGGCGCTTCGAGCCGCGCGAGGTGACGCTCGGCGGGCGCGGCGAGAACTACGTCGAGGTGCTCGACGGCGTGCGCGCCGGCGAGGAGGTGGTGGTGGCGGCCAACTTCCTGATCGACGCCGAGAGCAACCTGAAGGCGGCGATCGGCGGCCTGGGCAGCCACGCGGCCCACGGCGGTTCGCCCTCCGGCGCGCAGCAGAGTGGCGCCGCCGGCAGCGGCGCGGTGGGTCACAAGGCCGACGGCGTCGTCGAGGGGCTCGACGCCAAGGCCGGAACCGTGACCCTGAATCACGGCCCGGTGCCGAGTCTGAAGTGGCCCGCGATGACGATGGAGTTCAAGGCCGCCAACACGGCGCTGCTCGACGGCCTGGCACCCGGACAGCGCGTGTCGTTCGAGTTCGTCGAACGACAACCGGGCGAGTACGTGGCGACCTCGATTTCACCGGCCCGCACGGCGCCGGCGGCGAGTGCCGCCGCCGGTCACGGCGGCCACCGCTGAGGGGTAGCCATGCTCGACAAGGTCATTCGCTGGTCCGGCCAGAACCCGTTCCTGGTGCTGCTGGCCACGCTGTTCGTCGTCATCGCCGGGGTGGTTGCGGTCGCGCGCACGCCGCTCGACGCGTTGCCCGACCTGTCGGACGTGCAGGTCATCGTCTACACCGAGTACCCGGGCCAGGCGCCACAGGTGGTCGAGGACCAGGTGACCTACCCGCTGACCACGGCGATGCTGGCCGTGCCCAAGTCGAAGGTGGTGCGCGGCTTCTCGTTCTTCGGCGCCTCGTTCGTCTACGTGATCTTCGAGGACGGCACCGACATCTACTGGGCCCGCAGCCGGGTGCTCGAGTACCTGAACTTCGCCTCGTCGAGACTGCCCAAGGGCGTGTCGCCGGCGCTCGGGCCCGACGCCACCGGCGTCGGCTGGGTCTACCAGTACGCGCTGCTGGCCAAGAACAAGACGCTGGCGGAGTTGCGCACGATCCAGGACTGGTACGTGCGCTACCAGCTCACCAAGGCCGCGGGCGTTGCCGAAGTGGCCTCGATCGGCGGTTTCGTGCAGACCTATCAGGTCACGGTGGACCCGCTCAAGCTGCGCAGCTACGGCATCCCGTTGATGAAGGTGTCGCAGGTGATCCGCGACTCCAATCGCGACGTCGGCGGCCGCGTCGTCGAGATGGCCGAAACCGAGTACATGGTGCGCGGCCGGGGTTACCTGCGCGGCAAGGCCGACATCGAGGCCCTGGTGGTCAAGAGCGAAGGCGGCACGCCGGTGCTGGTGCGCGACATCGCGCGCGTCGAGATGGCGCCCGACGAGCGGCGCGGCCTGTCGGAGCTGAACGGCGAGGGCGAGGTGGTGTCGGGCATCGCGATGTCGCGCTATGGCCAGAACGCGCTGGCAGTCATTCACAACCTCAAGTCAAAGGTCGCCGAGATCGCCGCCGGCCTGCCCGACGGGGTGACGATCGAGGCGGTGTACGACCGCTCGGACCTGATCCATCGCGCGATCGACACCCTGACGCGCACGCTGATCGAAGAGAGCCTGATCGTCGCCGCGGTCTGCGTGATCTTCCTGCTGCACGTGCGCTCGGCGCTGGTGGCGATCGTGATGCTGCCGGTGGGCGTGCTGATCGCGTTCATCGCGATGCGGCTGCTCGGCATGAACTCCAACATCATGAGCCTGGGCGGCATCGCGATCGCCATCGGCGCGATGGTCGACGCGGCGATCGTGATGATCGAGAACGCGCACAAGCACCTCGAACGGCTGCCGCCCGGCCACGGCGTCGCCGAGCGCGGCCGGGCGATGCTCGACGCCTGTCAGGAGGTCGGCCCGGCGCTGTTCTTCTCGCTGCTGATCATCACAGTGTCGTTCCTGCCGGTGTTCACGCTCGAGGCGCAGGAGGGGCGCCTGTTCGCGCCGCTGGCCTACACCAAGACCTTCGCGATGGCCGGCGCGGCGCTGCTCTCGGTGACGCTGGTGCCGGTGCTGATGATGCTGTTCATCCGCGGCCGCATCATGCCGGAGGCGAGGAACCCGGTGAACCGGTTCCTGATCTGGGTCTACCGGCCGATCATCGCGATGGTGATGCGCTGGAAGGTCGCGACGATCGTGCTGGCGGTGGCGGTGCTGGCGATCTCGTATTTCCCGGCGTCGCGGCTGGGCAGCGAGTTCATGCCCACCCTCAACGAAGGCACGCTGCTGTACATGCCGGCGTCGCTGCCCGGCATGTCGATCACCAAGGCCGCCGAGGTGCTGCAGACGCAGGACAAGATCATCAAGAGCTTCCCCGAGGTGAGTTCGGTCTACGGCAAGGCGGGGCGGGCCAACACGGCGACCGACCCGGCGCCCACCGAGATGTTCGAGACGGTGATCAACCTCAAGCCGCAATCGCAGTGGCGGCCCGGCATGACCACCGACGAGCTGATCGCCGAGATGGACAAGGCGCTGCAGTTCCCCGGGGTCTCGAACGCCTGGACGATGCCGATCAAGGCGCGCATCGACATGCTGTCCACCGGCATCCGCACGCCGATCGGCATCAAGGTGTTCGGCAAGGATCTCGGCGAGATGGAAAAGCTGGCCAAGGAGATCGAGGCGGTGGTGAAGGGCGTACCCGGAACGACCTCGGCCTTCGCCGAGCGCCTGACCGGCGGCAGCTATCTCATCATCGAACCCGACCGCATGCAGCTCGCGCGCTACGGCCTGGCGGTGGGCGAGCTGCAGGACGTGATCGGCGCCGCGCTGGGCGGCGAGATCGTCACCACCACGGTCGAGGGGCGCGAGCGCTTCGGCGTCACGGTGCGCTACCCGCGGGAACTGCGCAGCAACCCCGAGCAGATCGAACGCGAGGTGCTGGTGCCGATCATGGGCGGCGCGATGGTTCCGCTCGGCCAGGTCGCCAAGGTGCGGGTGGCGCGCGGCACGCCCGGCATTCGCACCGAGAACGCGTTGCTGTCGGCCTACATCTTCGTCGACATCCGCGGCCGCGACATCGGCTCGTACGTGGCCGATGCGCGCAAGGCGGTCGCCGAGCAGGTGAAGTTCCCGCCCGGCTACTACATCACCTGGAGCGGCCAGTTCGAGGCGATGGAGCGCGCGATCGCCAAGATGAAGATCGTGGTGCCGGTCACGCTGCTGCTGATCTTCGTGCTGCTGTACTTCAACTTCAAGCGCGTCACCGAGACGCTGATCGTGATGCTGTCGGTGCCGTTCGCGCTGGTCGGCGGCATCTGGCTGATGTGGTGGCTGAACTACAACCTGTCGATCGCCGTCGCCGTGGGCTTCATCGCGCTGGCGGGGGTCGCTGCCGAGACCGGCGTCGTGATGCTGATCTACCTCGACCACGCTTGGGCGGAGGCGCAGGCGCGTTGCGCGCGCGCAGGCCGCGTGCCTGGCGCGCGCGACCTCTACGACGCGGTGATGGAAGGCGCCGTCGAACGCGTGCGCCCGAAGATGATGACCGTGGTCGCGATCATGGCCGGCCTGCTGCCGATCATGTGGGGCACCGGCACCGGCTCGGAGGTGATGAGCCGGATCGCCGCGCCGATGGTCGGCGGCATGATCTCCTCGACGGTGCTGACGCTCGGCGTCATTCCGGCGCTGTATGCGCTGGTCAAGCAGTGGGAGCTGCGGCGCCAGGCTTCGTCACCGGCACCACTGCAGGCCGGGGTGCTCGGCGACGCACGCGGCACGCCGGCGGTTGCGACCGAGTGAGGGGCAGAGGGTGGCGCGCTGCCCCGCCGTCGCGGCGCTGATCGCAGCATTCGTGCTGGTCGGGTGCGCGACGCTGCGGCCGTCGGTACCCCGCGAGCCGTCGAGCGCCATCGCGCAGAGCGACGGCACGACACTCGGACGGGTGTTCGGTGCCCAGGCCGCCGCGAATCCGGGTCGATCCGGCTTTCAGGTCATCAGCGGCGCAGAGACCGCGTTTGCGTTGCGCGGCGCATTGGCCGACACCGCCGAACGGTCGCTCGACCTGCAGTACTACAGCGTCGGCGACGACCTGACCTCGAGCCTGCTGTTGCAGCGCATCGTCGCTGCGGCCGACCGAGGCGTGCGGGTGAGGATCCTGCTCGACGACGTGTACGCCGTCACCCGCGCCTTCGCGCAACGGGCGTCGGCCGCGCACCCCGGGATCCAGGTGCGCCTGTTCAATCCCTTCTTCTTCGGCGGCGGCTGGAGCGTCGCCCGGCTGGTCGAGTTCGCGTTCGACGGCGAGCGCCTGAATCGCCGCATGCACAACAAGCTCTGGGTGACCGACAACGCCGCCGCGATCGTGGGCAGCCGCAACCTGGGCGACGAATACTTCGGTGCCTTCGAGGGCGCCAACTTCAACGATGTCGACCTGCTCGCGGTCGGGCCGGTCGTGCAGGAGTTGTCCGTCGCATTCGATGCGTACTGGAACAGCGCGTCGGCAGTGCCGTTGGAGGCGGTGATGGAGCCGTTCGACGACGCCGCACAGGC
>DASURM010000499.1:0-2835 GCA_036280035.1 Burkholderiaceae bacterium
ACCGTTGGACAACCTGCCGATCACGTTGCGCGACGGCCGCGGCGCCTGGCCGGTGTCGCTGTCTGCGCGCCCGGTCGGCGCTGCGACGTGGCTGACGCTGCTCGATCGCCGCGAGGCGCAGCGCACCGAGCGGCTGCAGGAGCTGCTCGACATGGCGCAGCAGTTCGGCCGGCTGGGCGTCTACGAGCGCGACCCGCGCACGCTGCGCGGCCGGTGGGATCACCACATGCACCGCTTCTGGGGGCTGTCGTCCTCCGACAGGACGCCCGACTTCGACGAGGCGCAGGGCTACGTCATCGCCGAGGATCGCCAGCTCCTGGGTGACAAGTTCCGCGACTCGGTGAAACAGGCCGGCACCTACTCGCACCACTACCGCGTGCGCGGCGCCGACGGCGTGCTGCGCCGGCTGCACTCGCAGTGGATGGTCGGCAACGGCGCCGACGGCTGGCCCGATCGCGTGCTGGGCGTCGTGATGGACGACACCGAGATCTGGCGCCTGGCGCAGAGCGTGCACGAGACCAACGCGCAGCTCGAGCTGGCGCTGCAGTTGAGCGGCATCGGCATCTGGCGGCACGACCTGACGACCGATCGGCTGTACTTCGACGACCAGGTCTGGCGCCTGCTCGGCATCGTGCCGCGCCCCGAAGGGCTCGGCCTGGACGAAGTGCGCGCGCTGGTCCACCCCGACGACGTGCCGGTGGTGGTCGCCGCGCTCGAGCGCGCGTATCGGGCCACCGGGCCCACCGACATGGAGGCGCGCTACCGCCACGCCGACGGCCGCTGGCTCGACATGCTGACTCGCCGCGTCACCCAGCGCGACGCCCAAGGCAAGCCGTTGGCCTTCATCGGCGTGGCGATGGACGTGACCGAGCGGCTGAGCGAGCAGCGCCACCTGCAGGATCTGACACGCCGCCTCGAGCTGGCCGCGTCGGCCGCCGGCGTGGCCCTCTGGTCGTACGACGAGGCCACCGACACCGCGGTATGGAACGCCCAGATGTACGCGCTGCACGGACTCGATCCGTCGCTGCCGGCACCCAATCGCGCCGAGTACCGGGCCCGCTTCATACCCCCGGAATTCCACGACGTGATGGAGTACCGCACGCCGTTCAGCAGCGGCGACGGCCAACGCGTCGTGCAGTCCGACCTGCAGATCGTGCGCTCCGACGGCACGCGGCGCGACGTGTCGATGCGGGTGCGCATGCTCGAGACCGCGTCGGGGCGGCAAAGGCTCGGCGCGATGATCGACATCACCGAATCGCTCGCCGCGCGCCAGGCGCTGCTCGAAGCCAACGAGCGCGCCGCGCTGGCGGCACGCGCCGTCGGGCTCGGCACCTGGCAGCTCGACCTGCGCAGCGCGCAGGCGATCTGGGACGAGCAGATGTGGCGCCTGCGCGGGCTCGAGCCGCGCGAGCAGGCGCCGCCCGAGCCCGAGCGGGAGGCCATGGTGCACCCCGACGACGTGGCGGGAATGCGGCGCGAGTACGAGGCCGCGGCGCGCGAGCGGCGTCACGGCAGCCAGCAGTTCCGCGTGCGCTGGCCCGACGGCAGCTGGCACTGGCTGGCGTCGCGCTCGCTGCCGGTGTTCGATGGCGCCGGGCAGGAGGTGCGCCGCATCGGCGTCAACTGGGACATCACGCAGGCTCGCGAGGCCGAACAGGCACGGCAGGAGCGCGCGCTCGCGCAGCGCGAGAGCCGCGCCAAGTCGCAGTTCCTGGCGCGCATGAGCCACGAGCTGCGCACCCCGCTGCATGCGGTGATCGGCTTCGCGCAGCTGCTGATGACCAATTCGTCGCTGCGCCTGGGCGTCGAGCCGCGCGAGCAACTGCGGCATATCCACGCCGCCGGCGAACACCTGTTGGCGCTGGTCAACGACGTGCTCGATCTGTCGAGCCTCGACAGCGGCGAGATCCGGATCGATCCGCAGGCGGTATCGCTGCGCGAGCTGTTCGACGCGGCCGCGCCGATGGTGGCCACGCTGGCCGCCGAGCACGGCGTGCGCCTCGACGGCAACGCGCTCGACCATCAGGTCTGGGCCGACCCGACGCGCCTGCGCCAGGTGTTGCTGAACCTGCTGACCAATGCAGTGAAGTACAACCGCCGCGGCGGCATCGTGGTGGTCGAGGCGAGCGCGCTCGGCGACGCTCAGGTGGCGCTGCGCGTACGCGACAGCGGCCGCGGCATGACCGGCGAGCAGCTCGCGCACGTGTTCGAGCCGTTCAACCGGCTCGGCCTCGAGAGCAAGGGCATCGAAGGCACCGGCATCGGGCTGGCGATCGTGAAGGCCAATGTCGAGCGCATGAGCGGCAGCGTGCGGGTGCAAAGCACGCCGGGCGTGGGCAGCGTGTTCGACGTCCACCTGCCGCGCCCGCAGCCCGACTCGCCGCTGCAACGGCCCTCGCCGCCGACCCGCGCCACGCAGACGCCCGACGCCGTGCCGGCAAGCCGGCACGGCCGGCTGCTCTACATCGCGGACAACCCGGTCAACGCGCTGATCGTGCGCGAGCTGGTGGCGCAGCGCGGCGGCCTCGTGCTCGACGAGGCCGGCGACGGTGCCGGCGGCATCGACCGCGCGCGCGATCGGCGACCCGACCTGATCCTGCTCGACATGCAACTGCCCGATCTCGACGGCCTCGAGGTCCTGCGCCGCCTGCGCGCCGAGCCCGACACGGCGTCGATCCCCTGCATCGCGCTGTCGGCCAACGCGATGCCCGACGACATCGCGCTGGCGCTCGGCGCCGGCTTCGCCGACTACTGGACCAAGCCGCTGGACTTCCGCGTCTTCCTGAACGCGCTGGACACGCTATTCGGGAAGCGCTGAAGAATTGCGCAGCAATT
>DASURM010000500.1:0-3188 GCA_036280035.1 Burkholderiaceae bacterium
CAAGATCGCATTGGGAGGATTGACGGACAACCGCGGGGAATGCGTCAGCGGTGAAATGCGTGTGCCGAAGGAGCGCCAGTGTTTCGGCACTCGCGGAAGATCTACCTTTGGAAATGTGACCCATCGGCAGGCCGTCGACCGCGGTGAAGCCCATCGTGCTGGCGACGCTGCGCCCGCCCACCAGCGCGCACATGCTGCTGCCGTTGCCCAGGTGGGCGACGATCGTGCGCCCCGCGGCCGCCTTGGGGTCGACCTGCGGCAACGCTCCGGCGATGTACTCGTACGACAGGCCGTGGAAGCCGTAGCGCCGCACGCCGCGCTCGGTGATCGACGGCGGCAGCGCGAACGCCTGCGCCAGCTCGGGCTGCGCGCGGTGGAACGCGGTGTCGAAACACGCCACCTGCGGCAGTTGCGGCTGCTGCCGCGCCAGAATCTCGATCGGCGCCAGGTTGTGCGGCTGATGCAACGGCGCCAGCGGGTTGAGTTTGGCCAGCGCCGCGACCACCGCGGGCGTCACCCGCACCGCGCCGGCGTAGTCCATGCCGCCGTGAACGACGCGGTGACCCACCGCCGCCAGGCGATGCCCCTGGCCGTGCCCGCGCAGGAATTCGGCGAGGTGGTCCAGCGCACCTTCGTGGCCGAGTTGCACGCCGTCGCCCCAGGCCTTGGCGCCGACCTCGGCGCCGCGGGCATCCTTGGCGACGAAGCGCGGCGACGTGTACAGGCCCTCGATCTGGCCGCGCAGCAGCAGCGGCGGCCCGGCGGTGCCGGCGTCGGCGGCGTCGAACAGCGTGAACTTGATGCTCGACGAGCCGGCGTTGAGCACCAGCACCAGGTCGGTCGTCTTCACCCGACCGCCTTGGCGCTCTCGCGGCGCGCGTTCGCCACCAGCGCGGCCACCGCGCACGAGGCCAGGCGGGTGGTCACCGAGTCGGCGCGGCTGGTCAGGATGATCGGCACGCGCGCGCCGAGCACGATGCCCGCGGCGTCGGCGCCGGCCAGGAACGACAGGCTCTTGGCCAGCATGTTGCCGGCCTCGAGGTCGGGCACCATCAGCACGTTGGCGCGGCCGGCCACCGGCGAATCGATCTTCTTGATGCGCGCCGCCTCGAGGTTGATCGCGTTGTCGAGCGCCAGCGGGCCGTCGACCAGTGCGCCGGTGATCTGGTGGCGGTCGACCATCTTGCACAGCGCAGCGGCCTCGATGGTGGAGGGCACCTTCGGGTTGACGGTCTCCATCGCCGACAGGATCGCGACGCGCACCTCGTCGACGCGCATCGCCTTGGCGAGGTCGATCGCGTTCTGCAGGATGTCGATCTTGTCCTCGAGCGTCGGCGCGATGTTGACCGCGGCGTCGGTGATGATCAGCGCCTGCTCGAGCGACGGCACGTCCATCACGAAGCAGTGACTGACGCGGCGCGCGGTGCGCAAGCCGCCGTCGCGCTTGACCACCTCGGCCATCAACTCGTCGGTGTGCAGGCTGCCTTTCATCAGTGCCTCGGCCTTGCCGGCGAGCACCAGTTCGACGGCTTTCGCCGCCGATGCGTGGCTGTACGGCGTGTCGACGATTTCGTGGCCGGCGAGGTCGAGCTTGGCCGAGCGCGCCACCGCCTCGATGCGCGCGCGCGGCCCCACCAGGATCGGCGCGATCAACCCCATCTTCGCGGCCTGCAGCGCACCTTCGAGCGAACTCTCGTCGCACGGGTGCGCCACTGCGGTCGGTGTCGGCGGCAGCGACTTGCAGTAGTCGATCAGCCGCTGGTACTTCTCGTGCGCCTTGGCCATCGCTGTGTCCTTTCCGGGGCAGTTCAGGCGCGTGCGCGCACCAGCGTCGGCCGGCGCCGCGGTGCCTTGCCGCCGAGCAGCGCGCGGATGCGCGCGGCCATCGCCATCTGCGCCGCTGTCGGTGCGCGGCCGAGAATGCGACGGTCGCCCATCAGCTTGTCGAGCAGGCCGAGCAGCCGTGCGCGCGCGTTGGGCTCGCCCAGCAGATCGGGCAGCGTCGCCACTGCCTGCTCGGGCTCGTGGCGCACGATGATCTCCTGCGTGCCGCGCACGCGGCGCCAGTCGTGCAGCGCGATCTCGGGCAGGTAGTCGGCGTAGTCGGCCTGCAGCTCTTGCCGCATCTCGAGCCGCGACAGCGGCAGCGGCTCGTCGGTGCGCGTGAGCAGCACCGCGGCGCGCGCCAGCGCCTCGGTGTAGCCGCCTTCGCGCAGCGCCGCCAGCGCGGCCTGTACCTCGGGCCGCTCGCGGCTGTCGGTGACGACCGTTGCGCCCGGGCGCTCGTCGGCCTGCTCGCTGTTGTACAGCGCGAACAGGCTGGCATAGAGGTTGAAGAAGCCGGCCTCGGTGGCGGCATCGCGCAGCGCGCGGTAGAGGTCGAGCGATGCGCTCGTCACCTCGGCACCGAACTTCTCGCGCTTGCGCAGCGGATCGTCGTCGTCGAGCTTCTGCCGGTTGTCGCGCGCGGCCTCGGCCGCCGGCGCCAGCCAGGCGAGCCATGGGTTGAGGTTGGAGATCGCCCAGTTCTGCATGCGCAGCGGGTGCATGTCGCGCAGCCACTGCGCAGAAGCCTCGTTGCTCATCGCCTGCACCCACGGCCGCGCGAACAGCTCGTAGGCGCGCTGGTTCAGCTCCGACACCGCGGCCACCGCCTCGAACGGCTTCTCGTCGACCCGGCCCAGCCGGTTCAGGCGCGCGATGATCTCCTCGAGCTTGTGCTCGCGGAACTCGACTTCGACCTCCGGCGCGCCGCCGGCGCCCTTGCGCTCGGTGAGGGCCATGCCGTAGACGCCCGGCGGCAGCAGTTCGATCGTCCTGAGCACCGAGACGATCTGCGCGTGTTCCTTCTTCGCCACCTTGCCCGAGACGAAGATGCCGAGGTGGCCGATGTCCTGGTGCAGCAGGCCGACGATCACCTGGCCGCGCGACTTGATCTCCTCGGTGCTGCCGTAGACGTCGGCCACCCAGTTGAACGCCTGCTGCGGCGGCGTGATGTTGTCGCCCATCGACGCGAACAGCACGATCGGCGCCTTGATCTCGCGCAGATCGAACGACTTGCCTTCCGCGCTCTTGGTTTCACCGCTCCACAGCTTGTTGCCGATGAACAGGTTGCGCGTGATCCACTCGATCTCCTCGCGGTTCATCAGGTAGTAGCCGCCCCACCAGCGCTCGAACTCGAGGAAGCG
>DASURM010000501.1:0-10858 GCA_036280035.1 Burkholderiaceae bacterium
CAGGCGTCGATTCCATGGACATGACCAAGTTCGATCTCAGCTGGTCGGTCGGCTTCATGTTCGACACCACGCTGGCGATCACGCGCATGATCTTCGAAGGCTTCTTCGACCAGCACCCGAACCTGAAGGTGATCGCCGCGCACGGCGGCGGCACGCTGCCGTATCTGGTGGGGCGGTTCGAGAAGGGCGACGAGGTCGAGTTGCCGCAGCGCCGGCAGATGAAGCGCAAGCCCACCGACTACCTGCGCCACATCTACTACGACTGCATCACCTACAACCCGGGCGCGCTGCAGTATCTGATCTCGGTGGTGGGCGCGGAGCACGTGATGTTCGGCACCGACTGGCCGCACTGGGTCCACGACACGAAGGGCGCCTTCGCCAACACGGCCGCGCTGCCCGAAGCGCAGACGCGAGCCGTGCGCTGCGGCAATGCCGAACGCATCTTCAAGTTCTAGGAAGCGGCGCGCCCCTGCGTTCAACTCGTCGTTGGAGTTGCGAACATCGATGAATGGGGGCCCGCGAAGTACTTCGTTAGGTTCTGGCGTCGTGGCGCACCATCGCACGCGGCCAAGCGAGAATCTTCTCGTCCGCTGTCACCAGTTTGGCTTGTTCGGCCAGGGCTGTGGCGGCGATAAAGCGATCCGCCGGATCCTCTGGGAGCACACCCAGATCCAAGGCGCGAATCAGGGTGGCGCCATCGAGCGGAAACTCGAGCAGCCCGGCGTCGAGCCAACGGATGCGCCATTCCGCAACCGGCACTGCCGGCCGGAAACGGCCGCGTTCCCCCAACATGCCCGCCTCCCAGAAACTGATCGCCGATACCGCGACCTTGTTCTCCGCCCACTGCCTTTCGATCAACGCACGTGTCTTGCGGCCTAGACGGCGATCCGCCGTATCCAGCCAGATCAGAGCGTGCGTATCGAGGACGATCACTTCAAGGCCTTCCACGAGCCCGCATCAACGGGCTCGATGATGTCGCCCAGAATGACCGATCGACCCTTGTGCAATCCGAGGGGCGACTTGACACGCGGTGGACGATGAGGCCGGAGTTCGGCTACCGGCTTGCCGTTCTTGGTGACCAGAATGGTCACGCCGGTGCGTGCGACCTCGTCCATCAGCGCGAGGCATTTCGCCTTGAACTCCGAGGCCTGAATCGTGGTCATGGCAACTCTCCCGCGTCACAGTTGACCACTATTGTGACCATGGTCATATTTCTGGTCAATTGGGCCGGCGTAACGCCGCTATGCGCGTGGCCTCTCCCGCTTCGTTATTGCACGGGCAGCGCCGCCCGCAACGAGTCTGTGCCAGCAGTCCGGCACAGAGCGACGCCGTTCGCATCACTCCCACTCGATCGTCGCCGGCGGCTTGCTGCTCACGTCGTAGGCGACGCGGTTGATGCCGCGCACCTCGTTGATGATGCGGTTGGACACGCGCTTGAGCAACGCGTACGGCAGCTCGGCCCAGTCGGCGGTCATGAAGTCGCTGGTTTGCACGGCCCGCAGCGCGACCACGTGCTCGTAGGTGCGGCCGTCGCCCATCACGCCGACGCTCTTCACGGGCAGGAACACCGCGAACGCCTGGCTGGTGAGTTCGTACCAGGTCTTGTCGCTGGCCTCGTCGACGGTGTTGCGCAGCTCCTCGATGAAGATGTGGTCGGCGCGACGCAGCAGGTCGGCGTACTCGCGCGTGACTTCGCCCAGGATGCGCACGCCCAGGCCAGGCCCCGGGAACGGGTGGCGATACACCATCTCGTGCGGCAGGCCGAGCGCGACGCCCAGCTCGCGCACCTCGTCCTTGAACAGGTCGCGCAGCGGCTCGAGCAGTTTCAGCCCCAGCGTCTGCGGCAGGCCGCCCACGTTGTGGTGGCTCTTGATCGTGGTGGCCTTCTTGGTGCTGGCGCCACCGGACTCGATCACGTCGGGGTAGATCGTGCCTTGCGCGAGCCACTTCGCGCGGGGCAGCTTTGTTGCCTCGCGCTGGAACACCTCGACGAACTCGCGGCCGATGATCTTGCGCTTGGCCTCCGGGTCGCCCACGCCTGCGAGCGCACCGAGAAACTGCTCGCTGGCATCGACGTGCACCACCTTCGCGTGAATCCGCTTGCTCCCACGCTCACTGCGTTCGCTGCCCCCCGAGGGGGCTGGTCCGTCTTCGGAGCGGCCGGGCGACGGACCGCCGGCGAACATCTCCATCACCATCGCGCCTTCGTTCAGCCGCAGCAGCCCGTGGTCGACGAACACGCAGGTGAGCTGCTCGCCGATGGCGCGGTGGATCAGCGCCGCCGCCACGCTCGAATCGACGCCGCCCGACAGGCCGAGGATCACCTCCTCGTCGCCCACCTGATCGCGGATGCGCGCCACCGCCTCGGCGACGTGGTCGCGCATCACCCAGTCGGGTTTCGCGCCGCAGAGGTCGAGCACGAAGCGCTCGAGCATCGCTCGGCCCTGCCGCGTGTGCGTGACCTCGGGGTGGAACTGCACGCCGTAGAAGCGCCGCGCCTCGTCGGCGATGCCGGCGATCGGGCAGCTCGGCGTGCTGGCCATCAGCTTGAAGCCCGGCGGCAGCGCGGTCACCTTGTCGCCGTGGCTCATCCACACCTCGAGCATGCCGTGGCCCTCGGCGGTACGAGAGTCCTCGATGCCGTCGAGCAGCCGGGTGTGGCCGCGCGCGCGCACCTGCGCGTAGCCGAACTCGCGCTGGCTGCTCGCCTGCACCTCGCCGCCGAGTTGCACTGTCATCGTGAACATGCCGTAGCAGATGCCGAGCACCGGCACGCCGAGCCGGTACACCGCCTCGGGCGCGCGCAGTTCCTGCGCCTCGTATGTGCTGGCGTGGCTGCCCGAGAGGATGACGCCCTTGGGCGCGAACTCGCGCACGAACGCCTCCGACACGTCGTTCGGATGGATCTCGCAGTACACGTGGGCCTCGCGCACGCGGCGCGCGATCAGCTGCGTGAGCTGCGAGCCGAAGTCGAGGATCAGGATCTTGTCGTGTGCCGGCTTCATGTCATGCAGGCTGCGCGAGCAGGTTCCGGTGGGTGCGGAAGAAGCGCCAGGCGGTGAGCGCCGCGCCCGCCTGCAGCGCCGTGCAGACGAAGAACGGCAGGCCGATTGCCCAGTCGCCCGGCGGCCGGTCGGCCACCCAGCGCAGCAGCTCGAGCGCGATCACCGGCGCCAGCACCGCCATCAGGCTGTTCAGCGACGCCACCGCGCCCATCGTCTGGCCCTGCCGCGTCGGGTCGGCGGCGTTGGAGACGATGCTCTGCATCGCCGCCTGCGCCGCGGCGCCGACGAGGCCGAGCAGGATCACCGCGTAGATCATCCAGCCCTGCGTCGCCAGGCCGAAGCCCAGGTACGACAGCGCGCCCACCGACAACCCGACCACCGCGAGTTGCTGCGGCGTGAAGCGCGCCAGCAGCGGCTTGAGCAGCACGCCCTGGCTGAACGCCGACACCACGCCCACCGCGAACAGCGACCAGCCCACCTGCCCCGGACCCCAGCCGAACTTGAACTTGGTGTACAGCACCCAGCTCATGTGCAGCATGAACTGCGCCAGGCTCGCCATCGCGATCACCCACACCAGCGTGCCCACGCCCTTGAGCGCGGCCAGCCCTTTGAGCGCCGCCACCGGGTTGGCGCGCCGCCAGTCGAACGCGCGGCGCCGCTCCTTGGGCAGCGACTCGGGCAACACGAAGAAGCCGTAGCACCAGTTGATCAGCGCCATGCAGCCGGCCACGATGAACGGCAGCCGCACGTTGACGTCGCCGAGGATGCCGCCGATCACCGGCCCCAGGATGAAGCCGACGCCGAACATCGCGCCCAGCAAGCCGAAGCGGCGCGCGCGGTCGTGCGGCGCGCTGATGTCGGCGACGTAGGCGTTGGCGATCGAGATGTTGCTCTGCATCGCGCCGGAGAACAGCCGCACCGCCACCAGCATCCACAGCGCGGTGGCCACCGCGGTGACGAAGAAGCTCAGCGCCAGGCCGCAGAAGCCCAGCAGCAGCACCGGACGGCGGCCGAAACGATCGGACAGCGCGCCGAGGATTGGCGAGCTGATGAAGTTGGCGCTGCCGAACGCCAGCGTCACCGCGAGGAAGGCCAGCGTCTGCTGATCGTTGCTGTGCGTGAACTGGCCGACGAGGTGCGGCAGCACCGGCACCATCAAGCCGATGCTGATCATGTCGATCAGCACCGTCACCAGGATGAACGGCATCGCGGCTTGGCGCGGGCCCGCAGTGGCCGGTTGAGCCGGCGCCCCCGGGGCTCGAGGCGCGCCGTCGGTGTCGGGAAGAGGATCGGCCAAACTCATTCCATGCGGTAGTTCGGCGCTTCCTTGGTGATCTGCACGTCGTGCACGTGGCTCTCGCGCACGCCGGCCGTGGTGATCTCGACGAACTCGGCCTTGCGCTGCATCTCCTCGATCGTCGCGCAGCCGCAGTAGTGCATCGACGCGCGCAGGCCGCCGGCGAGTTGCATGATCACCGCCACCACCGAGCCCTTGTACGGCACCTGGCCCTCGATGCCCTCGGGCACCAGCTTGGCGGTGTTGGGGTTGTGGGCGTTGTCTTCCTGGAAGTAGCGATCGGCGCTGCCCTGCTGCATCGCGCCGAGCGAGCCCATGCCGCGGTAGCTCTTGTAGGTGCGGCCCTGGTAGAGGATGGTTTCGCCGGGCGCCTCTTCGGTGCCGGCGAACATGCCGCCCATCATCACGCTGTGGGCGCCGGCGGCGATCGCCTTGGCGAGATCGCCCGAGTAGCGCACGCCGCCGTCGGCGATCAGCGGCACGCCGCTGGCCTTGATCGCGGCGGCGACCGCTTCGATGGCGTAGATCTGCGGCACGCCGACACCGGTGACGATGCGCGTGGTGCAGATCGAGCCCGGCCCGATGCCGACCTTCACCGCGTCGGCGCCGGCCTCGACCAGCGCTTGCGCGGCCGCGCCGGTGGCGATGTTGCCGCCGATGACGTCAACCTGCGGATAGTGGCGCTTGACCCAGCGCACGCGCTCGATCACCCCCGCGCTGTGGCCGTGCGCGGTGTCGACCACGATCGCGTCGACGCCGGCCTTGACGAGCAACTCCACCCGCTCTTCGGTGCCTTCGCCGACGCCCACCGCTGCGCCGACGCGCAGCTTGCCGTGGGCGTCGCGCGCGGCGTTGGGGAAGTCGGTCTGCTTGGTGATGTCTTTCACCGTCATCAGGCCGCGCAGCTCGAACGCCTCGTTGACCACCAGCACGCGCTCGAGCTTGTGCTTGTGCATCAGCGCCTTGCCGTCGTCGATGGTGGCGCCCTCGCCCACCGTGACGAGGCGCTCGCGCGGCGTCATGATCTGGCGCACCGGCGCGTCCATGCGGGTTTCGAACCGCAGGTCGCGCCCCGTGACGATGCCCACCACCGTCTTGCCCTGCAGCACCGGGAAGCCCGAGATGCCGTGCTGCTTCGACAAGGCGATCACCTCGCGCACCGGCAGATCGGGCCCGATCGTGATCGGGTCGCGCAGCACGCCCGACTCGTAGCGCTTGACGCGCGCCACTTCGGCGGCCTGCGCGTTGGGCGGCAGGTTCTTATGCACGATGCCGATGCCGCCTTCCTGCGCGACGGCGATCGCCAGCCGCGCCTCGGTCACCGTATCCATCGCCGCCGACACCAGCGGCAGGTTCAGCTTGATGTGGCGCGACAGCCGGGTGGCGAGGTTCGCATCGCGCGGCAGCACCTGAGAAAACGCCGGCACCAACAACACGTCGTCGAAGGTGAGCGCTTTGCCGAGATGGCGCATGGGAAGGGCTCCAGACGCGTCAACGGCCAGTGCCGTTGCGTCGAAGGCCAACTTCGCGCAAGCGAAGTTGAGGTGCGAAGCGCCGGCCGTAGACAAAGGTGGATTATACGGAGCGGGCCGTGCGGAATTGCCCACACGGCCACACCCCACGGTGAGTGCCGCGCCGGGCATGCCGCGGGGCGACCGCTAAACTGCCGGCACCGGTCGCCCTCGATCAGCCGGTTGCTCGGAGTGCGCGATGCGCTTGTCTGTCTGGTTCTGCGTCGGATTCAGCCTGTGCGTGGCCACGCTGCCAGCGGCGGCGCAGTGGAAGTGGCGCGACGCGCGCGGGGTGGTGGTGATCAGCGACACGCCGCCGCCGCGCGACATCCCCGAGCGCGACGTGCTGCAGAAGCCCACCCTCGTGCTGCAGCGGCAGGCGGCCGCGCCGGCGGCCAGCGCTGCCGCCGGCGACGCGGCGGCAAAGCCCAAGGTCGATCCCGAGCTCGAAGCGCGGCGCAAGAAGGCCGAGACCGAGCAGCAGGCCAAGCAGAAGGCCGAGGAGGCTCGCGTCGCGACGCAGCGCGCCGACAACTGCCAGCGTGCCAGGGCCTATGTCGACACGCTGAACTCCGGCATGCGCCTGACCCGCGTCAACGCCAAGGGCGAGCGCGAGTACCTCGACGATGGCGAACGTGCCGCGGAGATGCAGCGCGCGCGGCAGGCCATCGAGACCGACTGCCGGTAGGCCGTCGTTCTACGTCTTCGCTGCGCGCGCGTTGGCGCGCAGGCGATCGCGCCGGACGCGCTGGCGCCTGGCCTCTTTCGGATCGACCAACAAGGCACGTGTCAGCTCGACGCGGTCGCCATCGCGCAGCGGCGTGTCGAGTGCGACCGCGCGGCTCCAGACGCCGGGCTTCAGCGCGTCGGCCTGCGCGGCCGACAGGCCATCGAGCAGGCCGCAGGCGCGCAGCGCGTCGGCCACCGTGCTGCGCGCGGGCAGGCGCAGGCTGACCTGGCGCACGTCGTGCGGCGCGGCCGCATACACCACTTCGACGCTCAGCTCAGCGCTCCCCATACACCGCCTGCGCACGCTGCACGAAGCGGTCGACCAGCGTGTTGGCCACCTTGTCGAACACCGGACTGAGCACGGTCTCCAGCGGCTTGCTCGAGAACCCATAGTCGAGATCGAACTCGATGCGGCACGCCGCCTCGGCGTCGGCGCTGCCGATCGGCTCGAACTGCCACAGGCCGTCGAGCTTCGAGAACGGGCCGTCGACCAATTGCACCAGCACCGAGCGCGCTGGCTGATTCACGTTGCGCGTGGTGAACGCGTGGCGCACCCCGGCGTACGCCAGGGTCAGCCGGGCGACCATCGAGTCGTCCCCGCGCTGCAGCACCTCGGCGCTCTCGCACCACGGCAGGAACTTCGGGTACTGCTCGACCGCGATGACCAGGTCGTACATCTCGCGCGGCGAGTACCACAGCAGGACCGACTTGTGCACTCGCTTCATACTATGGGGCGATTCTAGATAGCGCCGACCCCGACGAATGACCGCACCGATCGCCGAAAACCGGCGCGCCCGCTTCGACTACACGATCGAAGAACGATTCGAAGCCGGCCTGGTGCTCGAAGGCTGGGAGATCAAGGCCGTCCGCGCCGGCCAGGTGCAGCTCACCGACGGCTACGTGGTGATCCGCGACGGCGAGTTGTACATGATCGGCTGCCGCATCAACGCGCTGCGCTCGGCGTCGACGCACGTGCACCCCGAGGCCGACCGCACGAAGAAGCTGCTGATGCACAAGGCAGAGATCCGCCGCCTGATCGGCAAGGTCGAACAGCGCGGCTACACGCTGGTGCCGCTGAACCTGCACTACAAGGGCGGCCGCGTCAAGGCCGAGATCGCTTTGGCCAAGGGCAAGGCGCAGCACGACAAGCGCGAGACCGAGAAGAAGCGCGACTGGGAACGCGAGAAGGGGCGCTTGATGAGACACAAGGTCTCAACGAAGCCCAAGAGCTGAGCCGCGGCCTTCAGTCGGTGGCGAGGAAGCGCACCGCGCGCTGCAAACCACCCTCGCCCACCGCGACACCCAGCGTGCGCAGCGCCGCCTCGACGCCGCCCAGCGCGCCGAGGATCATCGCCGGGTTGCTGTCGCCGAGGTGACCGATGCGAAACGCGCGGCCCACCAGCGGCCCGAGCCCGCCGGCGATCGCCACCTGGAAGCGCTCGCGCGCCACGGTACGCAGCGCGTCGACGTCGATGCCCTCGCCGACGGCGATCGTCGTCACCGACACCGAGCGGCTGGCGGCCTCGCGCGCGAAGAAGTCGACCCTGCCGCCCTCGCGCCAGCCCTCGATCGCCGCCTGCACGGCGGCCGCCAGCCGCGCATGGCGCGCCCACGCCGCGTCGAGCCCTTCGTCGAAGATCAGCGCCAGCGCGGCCTCGAGGCCGAACAGCAGGTTCTGCGGCGGCGTACCGCAGAACTTGCGGTACGACACGTTGCTGCGGCGGCGCTCCCAGTCCCAGTAGAAGCGCGGCGCGGGGTTCTCCTGGGCTGCGGCGAGTGCCTTGCCGTTCACTGCAACGAAACCGAGCCCCGGCGGACACATCAACCCCTTCTGCGACGCGCCGAGCGACACGTCGACCCCGAGCGCATCCATCGCGAAAGGCGCTGCACCGAGCGACGCCACCACGTCGGCCACCAGCAGCGCCGGGTGACGGGCGGCGTCGATCGCCCGCCGGATCGCCGCGAGGTCGCTGGTGATGCCGCTGGCGGTGTCGGTGTGCACCGCCAGCACGGCCTGCACCTCGTGCGCACGATCGTCGCGAAGCGCCTGCTCGACCGCCGCGGCATCGATCGGCCAGCCTTCGCGCCACGGCGTGCGCACGACGCGGCGCCCCAAGGCCTCGGCCTGCAGCGCCCACGCCTCGGAAAAGTTCCCCGTGCCCGGCACCAGCAGCGCCTCGCCCGGCGCGGCGAGGTTCGCGATCACCACCTCCCACACGCCGTGGCCGTTGCTGGAGTAAAGAAAGACTTCGGCCGCCTCGCTGTGCAGCAAGCGCCTCAGGCCGCGCTCGACGGCCTCGATGTTGGCGTCGACCCGCGGGTCGGCGAGGTCCATCGGCTGCACGCTCATCGCGTGCAGCACCGCGTCGGGCAGCGGCGTCGGCCCCGGCGAATGCAGGAAGCGGCGGCCCGGAATGCGCGGCGAGGTCATCCGGCCAGCGTCGGGGTCAGTTCGACTTGGACTTGCGATGGTCGATGAACGCCTGTATGCCATCGAGCGCACAGGCGTCCATCATGTTGCACGCCATCGTCTGACCCGCGTCGGCGTAGGCGTCGGCGATGCCGGTCTCGAGCTGGCGGTAGAAGAGCGCCTTGCCCATCGCGATGGCGGCACGCGGCTTGGCGACGATGCTCGCCGCCAGCGACTCGACCGCCGCGTCGAGCTCTGCGGCATCGACCACGCGGTTGACGAGGCCGCGCGCGCGCGCCTCGTCGGCCGAGACGAAGTCGCCGGTGACCAGCATCTCGAATGCTGCCTTGCGCGCCACGTTGCGCGACAAGGCGACGCCCGGCGTGCTGCAGAACAGGCCGACGTTGACGCCGCTGACCGCGAACCGCGCGTCGCGGGCGGCCACCGCCAGATCGCACATCGCCACCAGCTGGCAGCCCGCCGCGGTGGCAATGCCGTGCACGCGCGCGATCACCGGCACCGGCAGCCGCTGGATCGCCAGCATCACGCGCGAACAGCGCTCGAACAATCGCTGGTAGTAGTCGAGCGACGGCGCGGCGCGCATCTCCTTCAGGTCGTGCCCGGCGCAAAACGCCTTGCCCGCGCCAGCGATCACCACCACGCGCGCGTTCGCGTCGCCGGCCAAGCCGTCGAGCGCCGTCTGCAGTGCCTCGAGCATCGCCTCGGACAGCGCGTTGAACGCCTGCGGTCGGTTCAGCGTCAGCGTGACCACGCCGCGCGAGTCGCGCTCGACCAGCACAAGGGGGGAATCGCTCATGGTTGTCGCCCTCTCACGGCTTGGCACGCTGGCGGGTACGCAAGAATAGGTAAGCACAAACCCGGCGTCGGAGCGGCCTGCCGCGCCCGAATAATGCACCTTCGCCATTTTCGCTGTTCGAGCCGGGGTCACCCGGGGCAGGCATGTCTGGCAATCTTGTTCTGGAGACGCGCGGACTCGTCAAGGAGTTCAAGGGCTTCGTCGCCGTCGACGGCGTCGATCTGCGCGTGCGCCAAGGCGAGATCCACGCCCTCATCGGGCCCAACGGCGCCGGCAAGACCACCTGCTTCAACCTGCTCACCAAGTTTCTCACCCCGACGCGCGGCCAGATCCTGTTCGAGGGCCACGACATCACGCGCGAGAAGCCGGCGCAGATCGCGCGCCGCGGCGTGGTGCGCTCGTTCCAGATCTCGGCCACCTTCCCCCACCTGACGGTGTTGCAGAACGTGCGCGTCGCGCTGCAGCCCAAGCAGGGCCTGTCGTACCAGTTCTGGCGCAACGAGCGGGTGCTCGACCGCCTCAACGAGCGTGCGCTCGAGCTGCTCGACAACGTGGGCCTGCGCGACCACGCTGCCACGGTGGCCGTCGAGCTGCCGTACGGCCGCAAGCGCGCGCTCGAGATCGCCACCACCTTGGCGATGGAGCCCAAGCTGATGCTGCTCGACGAGCCCACGCAAGGCATGGGCCACGAAGACGTCGAGCTGGTCACCCGGTTGATCAAGAAAGTGGCCGCCAACCGCACAGTGCTGATGGTCGAGCACAACATGAACGTGGTGGCGTCGATCGCCGACACCATCACCGTGCTGGCACGCGGCGCGGTGATCGCCGAAGGGCCCTACGCCGAGGTGTCGAAGAACCCGCAGGTGCTGCAGGCCTACATGGGCAGCGAAGAGGTCGAGTTGCAGGGCGCCCATGGCTGAACAATTGCTGGCGCTGAAGGACGTGCACGCCTGGTACGGCGAGTCGCACATCCTGCACGGGGTGGACCTCACGGTGCGCCAGGGCGAGGTGGTCACGCTGCTGGGGCGCAACGGCTCGGGCCGCACCACCACGCTCAAGAGCATCCTCGGGCTGGTCGGCCGCCGCGAG
>DASURM010000502.1:0-6894 GCA_036280035.1 Burkholderiaceae bacterium
CAACCCCGCGGTGATCGCCGACAACGTCGGCGACAACGTCGGCGACTGCGCCGGCATGGCGGCCGACCTGTTCGAGACCTACGCGGTCACCTTGATCGCCACCATGGCCCTCGGCGCGCTGATGGTCACAGGCGCTCCGGCCGCGGCGGTGGTGTACCCGCTGGTGCTCGGCGGCGTGTCGATCATCGCCTCGATCATCGGCTGCAGCTTCGTCAAGGCCAGCCCCGGCATGAAGAACGTGATGCCGGCGTTGTACAAGGGCCTGATCGTCGCCGGCGTGATCTCGCTGATCGCGTTCTACTTCGTCACCACCACGATGTTCCCGCAACCGGTCGACGTGACCGGCGGCGGCAAGATCAGCGCGATGGCCTTGTTCGGTGCCTGCGTGGTCGGCTTGCTGCTGACCGCCGGCATGGTGTGGATCACCGAGTACTACACCGGCACCGACTTCAAGCCCGTGAAGCACGTGGCGCAGGCCTCCACCACCGGCCACGCCACCAACATCATCGCCGGCATCGGCGTCAGCATGAAGAGCACGGCCTGGCCGGTGATCTTCGTCTGCATCGCGATCCTGGCGTCTTACTGGCTCGCCGGGCTCTACGGCATCGCGGTGGCCGCCACCTCGATGCTGAGCATGGCCGGCATCATCGTCGCGCTCGACGCCTACGGCCCGATCACCGACAACGCCGGCGGCATCGCCGAGATGGCCGAACTGCCCGACAGCGTGCGCGACATCACCGACCCGCTCGACGCGGTGGGCAACACCACGAAGGCGGTGACCAAGGGCTACGCGATCGGCTCCGCGGGCCTGGCCGCGCTCGTGCTGTTCGCCGACTACACGCATTCGCTCGCCACGCGCGGCATCAGCGCCAGCTTCGATCTGAGCAACCCCAAGGTGATCATCGGCCTGTTCATCGGCGGCCTGATCCCCTATTTGTTCGGCGCCATGGCGATGGAGGCCGTCGGCCGCGCAGCGGGCTCGGTGGTCGAGGAAGTGCGCCGCCAGTTCCGCGAGATCAAGGGCATCATGGAAGGCAAGGCCAAGCCCGAATACGGCAAGGCCGTCGACATGCTCACCGCCGCGGCGATCAAGGAGATGATGATCCCGTCGCTGCTGCCGGTGGTGGTGCCGATCCTGGTGGGCCTGCTGCTCGGCGCCGAGGCGCTCGGTGGCCTGCTGATGGGCACCATCGTCACGGGCCTGTTCGTCGCCATCAGCATGTGCACCGGCGGCGGCGCATGGGACAACGCCAAGAAGTACATCGAAGACGGCAACTTCGGCGGCAAGGGCAGCGATGCGCACAAGGCCGCCGTGACCGGCGATACCGTGGGCGACCCCTACAAGGACACCGCCGGCCCGGCGGTCAACCCGCTGATCAAGATCATCAACATCGTGGCGCTGCTGATCGTGCCGCTGCTGCCGGTGCCCGCGGGCTCGACATCGGCCGCGCATGGCACCAATGCGCCGGTGGTCGCCCCGGCCGCGTCGCCGGCGGCGACGGGCCAGGCCGCGACGCCGGCCGAGCCGGCGTCGAAGTAGGACTGCGCTGCACGTGTGCAAGGGCCGGCGGCCCTTCTCACTTGTGCGCGGGGAAGTCGAATGCGTCGCGAACGGCCGCGCCCCGCCGGCTAGAACTTCTCGGCGATGAACATGCCCGAGTGGTCGGGTGACTTGTACGCGGTGTCGATCCGCCGCTTCGGCAGCTTGACCTTCTCGCGCTTCATCGCCTTGTAAGGCACCCGCGACAGCAGGTGACCGATGATGTTCAGGCGTGCACGGCGCTTGTCGTCGGAGCGCGCCAGGTGCCACGGCGCGTAGCCGGTATGGGTGGCGGCGAACATCTCGTCGCGCGCCTTCGTGTAGTCGTTCCAGGCCGTGTAGGAGCGCAGATCCATCGGCGACAGCTTCCAGATCTTGCGCCCGTCGTTGATGCGGCCTTCGAGGCGGCGCGTCTGCTCGTCGGGGCTGACTTCGAGCCAGTACTTCAGCAGCACGACGCCGGAGTCGACGATCGCCTTCTCCACCAAGGGCACCGTCTGCAGGAAGCGCAGCGCCTGCGACTCGCTGCAGAAACCCATCACGCGCTCGACGCCGGCGCGGTTGTACCAACTGCGGTCGAAGATCACCACCTCGCCGGCGGCCGGCAGGTGCGGCAGGTAGCGCTGCACGAACATCTGGCTCTTCTCGCGCTCGGTCGGCGTGGGCAGCGCGATCACCCGGAACACGCGCGGGCTGACGCGCTCGGTGATGGCCTTGATGGTGCCGCCCTTGCCCGCGCCGTCGCGGCCTTCGAAGATGATGCACACCTTGAGGCCCTTGGCGACCACCCATTGCTGCAGGTTGACCAGCTCGACGTGCAGCCGCTCCAGCTCGCGCTCGTAGTCCTTGCCGCGCAACCGTGTCTGCGCTGACTTGTCGCGCTCCTTGCCCGCCTGCTTACGGGCCTGCTTGCCGCCCTTCTTGCCGGCTTGCCTGCCCGGCTCCTCGTCGCCGCCGTTGTCCTTCGACTCCTTCGATGCCGATGCTTTCATGTTCGCGCGCTCTCTCCACGTGGGTTGATCGGGGTTATGACTCGGTTGGCGGTGATCCTGGCGTCCGGTATGTCGCGACGGCGCTTTCGAGATTGAAGAACAGGCGCTCGCGGCCCATGGCATCCCACAGCCCGGAGCGCTCGACGATCGCACGCGTTTCGGCGTTCATGCCCGCTAGGCACAGCGTGATGCCGCGTTGGCGCAGCCGCTGCTCGGCCTCGATCAGCAGCTTCAGCGCCGTGAACTCGATGTCGAGCATCGCGCTGCAGTCGAGCACGACGACGCGCGCGCGCGTCTGCTCGATGAGCTGCAGCATGCTCGCGCCGACCTGCTGCGCATTGGCAAAGAAGAGGCGGCCCTCGGCCCTCACCAGCAGCAGGCCGGGCCAGGTCTCGTCGTCGGGGTGCTCGTCCGACAACTGCCGGAACACGTTGGTGCCCGGCTTGCGGCCGAGTTGATACACGGGCGGGCTGTAGGCCTGGTAGACCAGCGACAGCAGCGATGCGATCACCGCGATCACGATGCCCTGCAACGTGCCGAGCAGGATCACGCCGACGAAGGCGATCAGCGCCCAGCGGAACTCTACCGCGCGCACGCGCAGGATGGCCCTGAACTCAGACGGTTGAACCAGCTCGATCGAATAGGCGATCACCACCGTGGCGAGCGCCGCCTGCGGCATCGACGCGATCACCGGGGCCAGCACCAGCATGGTGGCGACCGACACCGCCGCGGTGACCAGCGCAGCCAGCTGGGTGCGCGCACCGGCGCGGCGGTTGACTGCGGTCTGCGAGGTGCCGCCGCCGGCAGGCATGGCGCCGAGCACGCTGCCGCCCAGATTGGCGAGCCCGGTGGCCAGCAGCTCGCGGTTCGGTACCAGCGCGGGGTCGTCCGGCGCCTTGAACGCGCGCGCCGCGGCGACCGATTCGGTGAAGCTCATCAACGCAATGCCGGTCGCGGCCGGCCACAGCGCACTCAGCAAGTCCAGCTGCGGCCAGGTCCACCCGGGCAGGCCGCTCGGCACCCGGCCGACCGTCTCGACGCCCGCCGCCGGCAGGCCGAGCAGCACCGCCGCGGCGATCGCAGCGGCGATCGCGATCAGCGGCGCCGGCGCCTTCGGCGCGAAGCGCTCGAGGCCGAAGATCATCGCGAACAACACGATCGCCAGCGTGAGCGTCGGCAGCGAGGTCTGCGGCAGCAACTCGGCGATCGACGCGACATCGCGCAGGAACCCCTGCTTGTGGATGTGCACGCCGAGCAACTTGGGAACCTGGTCGACGACGATCACCAGCCCGATGCCGGCCTTGAACCCCACCAGCACCGGCTCGGAGATGAAATTGGCCACGAAGCCCAGCCGCAGCGCCGACGCCAGCACCAGCATCGCGCCGACCAGCAGCGCCAGCGTCGCGCCGGCGGCGGCCAGCGACACTGCGCCGCCCTCAGGGGCCACCGCGCCCAGCGCCGCCGCCGACAGGATCGCCAACGTCGTCGTCGAGCTGACGCTCAACGGCCGCGAGGTGCCGAGCAGCGCATAGACCACCATCGGCACGAACGCCGTGTACAAGCCCACCTGGAGCGGCAGTCCGGCCACCGTGGCATAGGCCATGGCCTTGGGAATCACCACGGCCGCCGAGGTCAGCCCGGCCATCGCGTCGGGACGCAACCACGCGCGCTGGTAGCTCGCCGGCCACCAGCGACCGGGGTTAGGGACACTCGCAACCGGTGCGTCTGCGGGCATGCGTCGCACGCGGCGGGCGTCAGAGAGCCCGCTGCGCTTGCTCGAGCAGGTCTTCCTGCGGCGGCAGCTCATCGCGCGGGATGCGCACGAACACGATGGTCGCGTGCAGGCCGTCGCCGATCGACAGCTCGGCCAGTTCGAGCCCGTCGGTCTCGCCGCCCGACGCCTCGTCGACCTTGACGCCCATGCGGCTGACGCGCAGGAGCGTGCGCTGAAGCGACACGTGCGCCTGCGGCTCGCCGAACACGGCATTGATGTGCTCGATGTAGTCGTCGAGCGTGGCGAGCGCGCCGCGCGCCTCGGCGTATTCGGCGCCGGTTTCCTTCAGCTCGCGCTCGACCTCGCGGATCTGCTGCTCGAAGCTCGGGCCGTCGCCGACCAGCGGCTGCATGCCGTCGCGCCCGGCGCGCAGCATGCGCAGCCGCACGCCGAGCAGGGCCTTGCGCATCTGCAGATCCTGCGTCTGCTGGCCGATTCCGGCAACGCGCTGCAGCACCAGTTGCGCCAGCCGCTGCATGATGCGGCGCCCCACCCCCTGCCGCGCCTGCGCCAGCTCGGCCGCCGGCGCCAGCAGTCGGTACCCGCCGAAGCTGACAGTGGTCTGCGCAACGTCCTGCCGCACCTCGTCGCCCTCGAGGCGCGGCGCCAGGATCTGGCGTTCGCTGCGCCGCATGCCCAGCAGCGCGTAGGCCTGCGTGCACTGCGGATGCTGGTCGAAGAACCGGCGCAGTTCCTCGCAACGGCCGATGCAGATCGGCACGTCCGCAGCCGCGGCAAAGAAGGCGCGCACGTAGGGGTCGTCGGCCCAGGCCTGGCGGCTCAGCGTCAGCGCCTGTTGCGGCAGCGTCCGCCCCAGGTCACCCAGGTGGGTGATGGTTCGCTGCACGCTGTCGGCCAATTTGTCGCGGTACCCCGAGCGCAGCCGCACCTTCGGCTCGACGATCTCGACGATCGCCTCGGTCGTCTCGTCGACCAGCGAGCGATCGACATCGCCGCCCTTCGGGGCACCGAACAGCAGTGACACCACGCGCTCGAACAAGGACGACATGACCGCGTCTTTCGACCGCAGGCGTCTGCCTGCCGGACCGCACCGATCTTAGCTGCCCCGCGCCGCGACGGCCAGGGCCGGCTGCGCGATCAAGCGGGCGCCGGCGCCGTGCCGCGGCGTAAGATCTCGCGCCGGTCACACTGCCGGCATCGAGGGATGCACCATGAGGCGTAGGAACGAGTCGCCGGCACAGCGCCGCATCAGGCCGGCGCTGGCGTGGCTGATCGCCGGGGCGGCAGCGCTGGCTTTGCCGGCTTGCACCTACTACGTGCCGGCGCCAACCACGACCGTGGTTCCCGGCGCACCGGCCAGCTTCGACCGCTCGTTCTCCGCCGCCTCAGGCGCCATGCGTGACCAGGGCTTGACCATCGCCAGCGAAGATCGCAACAGCGGCACGATCGTCGGCCGGATCGAAGGCGGCACCCTCACCGCCAACGTGCGCCAGCAAGCCGACGGCAGCGTGCGCGTGCAGTTCGACGCCAGCGGCGTGCGCGATGCCGGCTTGATCGACCGCGTCTCGCGCAGCTACGACCGCCGCATGGGACGCTGACCGCCGGCGCGGCCACGGCCGGGTACCTCTACCCTTGCCTCGGCTGCCCGGCCTTCGGCGGCCGCTTCAGTCGTTGCCGTTCCAGAGCAGCACCTTGCCCGAAAGCCCGAGCGCGGCCAGCAGATCGCGCAACGCATCGGCCAATTTCACACGCGCGGCAACCAGCGTCCGCCAGGCGCCTGCCGCGCGCGCCGTTGCACTTGGTCTTCGGCAGCGGCACGCACATCGGCGGGTGCATCGCGCAGCCAGCGGCTGAGCCAAAAGCCTTCGATGCGCTTGTCGGAAAAGATGAACTGCCCCATATGCGCCAGTCGAGGCCCCGAGCGCCAACCCGGGCCGCGCGATCCGCGCGCAACTCGGCCGCGGCGTCGATCTGGCGCTCGAGTTCGTCGGCCGGCCCGAGACCGTCGAAATGACGCTGCGCTGCCTCGACACCGGCGGGCGCGCGGTGCTGGTCGGCGTCGGCCCCGGCCGGCCGAGCCTGCCGCCGCTGGTGAGCTTCATCGTCCGCGAGCAATCGGTGATCGGCTCGTTCGGCATGGACAAGCGCGACATCGCCGACCTGTTCGACCTCGTCGCGCGCGGCCGGCTCGACCTCTCGCGCTCGGTGACGCAGACCTACGCGCTCGAGGAGATCAACGAGGCGCTCGGCCGGCTGGCGCGCAAGGACACCGGCATCGTGCGGCTGGTGGTCGAACCCGGCCGCTGAGCGCCGCCTACGGTCGCTGGACCGCCTGGCGACCGTGGTGCGCGTGCACCGGGGGCTGTTGCCTTCGGCCTTAAAGATGTATAGTTTACGCATCATTGAGTGCACACGACTGGGAAGACGGTGGAACGACCCCCTGAGCCTGTTGCTACGGCGTCGCGGCGCCCTGCGCCAGCCGTCGAACAGCACGCGCCGCTGGCGCATGCGCTGCAACGGCCGTACCGCCACGGCTTCGTCACCGATGTCGAATCCGACTCGCTGCCGCCGGGGCTGGACGAACAGACGATCCGCGAGATCTCGCGGCGCAAGCGCGAGCCCGAGTT
>DASURM010000503.1:0-4949 GCA_036280035.1 Burkholderiaceae bacterium
CCCCGGGTGCGCGATCGTCGCCCCAGCTGAACGCGGGCTCGATCACCCTGCAACGCGGCATGTACGGCGAGCTGTCGCGACGGTCGAACGAGAGATCGCCGTCGGCGTGGCCGACCCGGTAGCCGAACAGGGCGTCGTGCCACTGCAGGCGGCCGACGATCTGCCGGGCATACGGGTCGATCAGCAGCTTGTTGCCGTTGAAGCGCAGGCCGTCGCGCGGGCGGTAGGGCCCGTACACGTGAGAGCCGTACAGCAGCCCCGGTCGCGCCTGCGGCAGGTAGCCGTGCCACACGCCGTCGGTCTGCTCGCGCAGCGGCAGGCGCGTGGATTCGTGGCGCGCGCCCGGCTCGAAGAGGCACAACTCGACGCGTTCGGCGTGATCGGAGAAGAGCGCGAAGTTCACGCCCATTCCGTCCCAGGTGGCGCCGCGTGGATACGGGCGCCCGGGCCACACCGTGTTGATCGCCGCCGAGCCGCTCATCGGCGCTGATCGGGTGGCTTCTCGCGCGGAAACCAGCGCTCGAGCAGGTCGGCCGCGCGTTCGCGGCCGCCGAGCCCGAACGACAGCGCCAGGGCCAGCACCAGACCGCTCAGCAGAATCAGGAAGGTGTTCTGGATCAGGCCGCTGCCGATGTCGAGGTGGTCGAACGCCAGCAGGATGACGAAGGCGACGATCGCGTAACGCACAGCATGGCCGAGCAGTTCGGCGTCGGGTATCTCCGCGTTGCGTAGATAGGTCGTGATCGCCTGGCCGACGAAGCGGCCGAAATAGGCACCGAAGATCAGCAGCACCAGCGCCACCAGCAGCTTGGGCAGGAACAGCACGACCCGGGTCAGCAGCTCGGTCACCTGCGCCAGCCCGAGGCCGTTGGAGGCGACGATCAGCGCGGCGAGGATCACGAACCAGTAGACGATCACCCCGATGACATCGGTCGCGTCCTTGCGGGTGCCGCCTTGCTGCAGGAAGTCGTCGATGCCGGCGCGCTCGGTCAGCACGTGGAAGTTGAAGGCGCGAAGGGCCTTCACGGCGGCAAAGCGCAGGCCCCTGGCCGCCAGCCAGCCGACGATCAGCACCCCGATCGCCACCAGCAGGCGCGGCAGGTAGGCACCGATCTCCTGCAGCAGTGCGCGCACCGGTTCGAGCAGCACGTTCAGGTCTTGCATGGCACGGTCCTCGTTCGATCAGCTCGCCGCTGCGGCCAGCGCCGCCAGCCCCGCCAGCGGTACGCCGACCCAGTCGGGCCGGTTATCCAGTTCGTAGCGCAGTTCGTACAGCGCCTTCTCGATCTCGAACAGCGAAAGCGCTTCCTGTGCTGCGGTGAACGCCTCATCGCCGGCGTACAGGCCGCCGGCGAGCGCAACCTCACGGTAGCCGGCCAGGAACGCCTCGCGAGCCCGGTGGCCCCAGGCCTGCGCCGCGGGAGCCAGGCGCTCCAGCTCCGCCGGCGTCTTGGCCACCTGGTTCAGCGCGCTGTGGCGTGCGTAGTCGAGCGAGCGCAGCAGGCCCGCCACGTCGCGCAGCGCGCTGTGCTTGGCCCTGCGCTCGGCCAGCGTGCGCTGCGGCTCGCCCTCGAAGTCGATGATCACGAAGTCGTCGCGGCACAGCAGCACCTGGCCGAGATGCAGGTCGCCGTGCAGCCTCGTCTTCACTCCCGCCGGCGTGGCCGTGGCCGCACGCGACACGCGCTCGACGAGCGCCGGCCGCGACTGCTCAACCGCGGCCAGCAGCGCCGGCGCGACGCCGGGCAGCTCTTCGTGTGCCTGCAGCCGCTCGAAGGTGGCGTCGAGCTCGCCTGCGACCGCCACGCTCCACTGCTGGAGGTCGCTCGGCTGCACCGGCTCCGGATCGAAGGCCGGATCGCCGGTGCGCCGCGCCAGCGCCAGATGCAGTTCGCCGACGCGTCGCGCCAGCACGCGCATCCGGTCGACGATGCCGGTGCCGCCCTCGCCGGCGATCGCCGTGCCCGCCGACTCGAGCATGTGTGCCACCTGGTCGACCACGTAACCCCAGGCGTCGCCCTGGTTCTCGACCTGCGCCTGCAGCAACGCGAGCGTGGTCGCTTCGCCGTGTTCATCGACGAAGCTGACGCTGCCGGCCACCGGGACGCAGTGTGCAAAGCCGGCCACGTCGGTGAGGAAGCGACCCATCTCGAGCTCGAGGCTCTCGCCCGTCTGCAGACGGCGATAGACCTTCAGGAACAGCCTGTCACCGAGCAGGCTGACCGAGTTGCTGCTGGTCGTCAGCCGGCGCATCGGCGCGTCGTCCAACGGTGCGTCGCCGGCGACCTCGGCGAACGCCGGGCCCGGCGTGAACTGCAGCGTGCCGCTCTCGGCCTTCAGGCTGCGCCCGTTGCCGATGGCCCTGACCATCGCCGCACAGAACGGGCGGTCGGCCATCGCATCGGCCAGCAGCCCCACGCTCGCCTGCTGCCGCACCTTGGCGACCGCCGCCGCGTTGAGTTGCCGCACCCGTTCCTCATCCTTGTCTTCGAACGCGATCGTCAGCGGTACGAAGTAGCGCGACACGCCCGATGGCGCATGCGCGTCGGCCAGCGCAAGCAACCACTGCTCGCGCCCGTCGGCCAGCAACGCGTGATCGGCCAGCGTGACCTGTTCCAGTGGCTCCGCCTTGGCGGCGTACCAGCGCTGCCGCGCCAGGAAGCGCGGCAGCAGCGCGCGCTCGAGCTGCGTGCGCGTCTTCTCGGCCATGCCGATGCGCCACGGCACGACGCGGCCGCGGAAGAAGCTGTTCCAGCCGTCGAACAGCACGACCACCGCCAGGTCCTCGATCGGCAGGCGCTCGGTGTGCCAGCGCGGCGGATCGGCGTCGGTGGCCAGCCGGAACCAGAAGAAGCCGTAGGCCGGCAGCGTGAGCAGGTAGGGCAGGTCGCCGATCGGCGGGAAGGCGTTGCGCCCCAACATCTCGACCGGCACCCGGCCGCGGTAGGCCGAGATCTCCAGCTCGACGGGCTGCGCGGTGCGGCTGACGTTGGCCACGCACAGCACCACCTCGTCGCCGTGGCTGCGCAGGTAGGCGAGGATCTTGCGGTTGCCCGGCTCCAGCATCGTGAAGCGCCCGCGCCCGAAGGCCTGGCTGCTCGAGCGCACGGCGAGCAGGCGGCGCGTCCAGTTCAGCAGCGACGACGGCTCGCGCATCTGCGCCTCGACGTTGACCGCCTCGAAGCCGTAGATCGGATCCTGGATCGGCGGCAGGTACAGCCGCTGCGGGTCGACGCGGCTGAAGCCGCCGTTGCGGTCGCTGGTCCACTGCATCGGCGTGCGCACGCCGTCGCGGTCGCCCAGGAAGATGTTGTCGCCCATGCCGATCTCGTCGCCGTAGTACAGCACCGGCGTGCCGGGCATCGACAGCAGCAGCGAGTTCATCAGCTCGATGCGCGTGCGGTCGTTCTCCAGCAGCGGGGCCAGGCGGCGGCGGATGCCCAGGTTGATGCGCGCGCGCTTGTCGGTCGCGTACATCTTGTACATGTAGTCCCGCTCCCGGCTGGTCACCATCTCGAGCGTCAGCTCGTCGTGGTTGCGCAGGAACACCGCCCATTGGCAGGTGGCCGGGATCTCGGGGGTCTGCGCCAGGATCTCGACCACCGGGTGCCGGTCTTCCTGCGCGATCGCCATGTACATGCGCGGCATCAGCGGGAAGTGGTAGGCCATGTGGCATTCGTCGCCGTCGCCGAAGTACTCGCGCACGTCTTCGGGCCACATGTTGGCCTCAGCCAGCAGCACGCGGCCGCGGTACTTGGCGTCGAGCCGCGCGCGCAGCTCCTTGATCACGTCGTGCGTCTCGCGCAGGTTCTCGTTGGACGTGCCGTCGCGCTCGATCAGGTACGGGATCGCGTCGAGCCGGAAGCCGTCGACCCCGGTTGCGAGCCAGAACTCCATCGCCCCGAACACCGCCTCGCGCACCGCGGGGTTGTCGAAGTTCAGGTCGGGCTGGTGGCTGAAGAAGCGATGCCAGTAGTACTGGCCCGCCACTTCGTCGAAGGTCCAGTTCGACTTCTCGGTGTCGGTGAAGATGACGCGCGTGCCTGCATACCGCCCGGGGTCGTCGCTCCAGACGTAGAAGGCACGCTGCGCCGACCCCTTGGGCGCCTTGCGCGCGCGCTGAAACCACGGGTGCTGGTCGGAGGTGTGGTTGACCACCAGCTCGGTGATCACCCGCAAGCCGCGCCGATGTGCCTCGACCACGAAGGTCTTGAAGTCTTCGAGCGTGCCGTACGACGGGTGCACGTCTTCGTAGTCGGCCACGTCGTAGCCGTCGTCGCGCAGCGGCGAGGGGTAGAACGGCAGCAGCCAGATCGTGTTGACGCCGAGTTCCTGCACGTGATCGAGGTGCTGGGTCAGCCCGCGAAAGTCGCCGATGCCGTCGCCGTTGGCGTCGGCGTAGGCCTTGATGTGCAGTTCGTAGATGACCGCGTCCTTGTACCAGAGCGGGTCGTCGGAAGGCGCCGCGCTCGGCGTGGCTGCGGCGGTGGCCATGACAGCGTCGGTGTCGGCGTCCACGGCGGCCTCAGAGGAAGTAGTCGAAGTCGTTCTCGCGGTGACGCTGCGTGAGCAGCCGCATCACGTGGGCCGGGCAACGCTGCGGATCGAGGATCACGAAGTTGCGCGGCCCGTTCCACATGAAGCAGGCGTCGCTGATCAGGTCGTGCATCTGGTACGCCTGCTGCGGTTCGAGCCCCAACGCGGGCAGGTCGAGTTCGACCCAGCCGCTCTGCGTGTTGCGCGTGTCGAGGTTGACCACGCAGACCACGACGTTCGAGCGGTCGGCGCTGACCTTCATGTAGGCGATCAGCTGGTCGTTGTCGACCGGCACGAAGCGCAGCCCGTCGTCGGCCTGCAGGGCCGGGTTGTCGCGGCGCGCGCGGTTGAGGGCACCGATGAAGTCGGCCAGCGAGTCGGCGCGCGCGAGATCCCAGTGGCGGCGTTCGTAC
>DASURM010000504.1:0-5110 GCA_036280035.1 Burkholderiaceae bacterium
CTGCCGGCCGATCAGACTCTGGTGGGGCCGTTCGTGCGCTACGAACTCGTCGAGGACCGCTTCGACCGCCAGATGAACCGCAACCTGATCGGTCGGCCGGAGTTCTTCGCACTCGGTCTGGCCGCCACCGTCCAACTGGGTTGGGCGTCGACCGGGTTGGGGTCGAGCGAGGACGCGCTGCTCTACAAGGCGTCGATCGGTCGCGGCTTCGACCCGGGGCCCGAGCAGACGCTGATGACCCAGGCGAACATCTTCGGCCAGTTGATCCAGGGCCAGGTGCAGCGCCAGCAACTGGGCGCGGCGGCGCAGTACTACCGGCCTCAGAGCCCGCGCTGGTTGTTCTACGCAGCCGCCTCGGGCGACATGCTGACCCATCCCGACGTCGGCGACACCCTGGTGCTGGGCGGCGACAACGGGCTGCGGGGCTACCCGCTGCGCTACCAGAGCGGAACCCGGCGCGCGCTGTTCACGACCGAGGAGCGCTTCTACACCGACATCTTCCTGTGGCGGCTGTTTCGCATCGGCGGCGCGGCGTTCTTCGACGTCGGTCGCGCCTGGGGTGGCGACAACGTCAACACCGCCAACCCCGGCTGGCTGAGCGACGCGGGCTTCGGCCTGCGCATCGCGGCCGCGCGCTCGGCCACCGGCAGCGTGCTGCATATCGACGTCGCGTTCCCGCTGAATGCCACGGCCGACATCGCCAAGGTGCAGTTTCTGGTCAAGACCAAGGCGAGCTTCTGATTGGCCTCGTCGTGGCGCGCACCGCGGGGGCAGCGCTACCCGGCATCGAGGTCGGCCTGCACGAACGGCCGCTGCAGCGGCTGGCCGCGCGCGATCTCGAGGAGGGTGTTCATCGTGGCGACGTCGTTGTCGAACCCGCCGTGCGAGGTGGCGCGGCAGCTCGCCTGGTCGACCGTCGCGGTGTAGAGCTTCAGGCGCGCGCCCATCTGGTTGCGCTCGCCCTGCCATTGGTCGTTGAACCTGCGCATGCCCAGCAGCGGCGTGCCGCCCTCGGGCGCCTCGCAGGCGTTGGACACGAAGTACAGCAGCGACTTGCCGTAGATCACGGCAACGTCGTCGTCGCGCTCCAGTTCGTCGGTGAGCTGGAAGATCGTCAGCATCGCCACCCGGCCTGCGATCACGTGCGGCGCGATCGATTGCTTGAAGTAGTCGACGCGGCACGCCGGCGCCAGCAGCACCACATGGTCGACTCGGAAGTCGGGCTGCTGCCGCTGCCAGGCGCGCAGCGTCTCGCCGACCCAGATGGCGCCGGCGCTGTGCGCGCCCAGCGTGATGCGCCTCTTTGCAATGCCCGGGGTTGCGGCGATGGCCTGCCCGAACAGCGCGAGCACTTCGCTGCCGGCCTTGCCGGCGTCGAACGCCAGGCTCGCGTCGCTCTTCATCTCGCGCCACAACGGCCGGCTCACCGGGCCGGTGGTCGATTCGAGGATCTTGTCCTTCCAGTCGCCGGGGCCACCGGCACGCCCGTCGGCGAACTTGTCCTTGCCGAAGAACACGTCCTTCAGCTCGGCCAGAAAGCCCGTTTCCCAGATCCAGTGCACGTGTTCGACCTGGTTGCCGTCGATCACGTCGCGCCAGGCGCGTGCACGCTTGGCGGCGTCGTCGACGCTGTTCAGGCCGCCGTGCGCGTACAGCAGCAGGTTCAGCTCGCCGCGCTGCGCCGCGGCGGCGATCTTGTCGTCGATCAGTTGCCTGGCCGATGCGTCGGTGGTGGCGTACTCGCTGCGGGTGTCGAACTGCCCGTCGTCGATGTGGATCACGTGGCGGCTCACCTCCGCCGGCGGCGGCCCGCTCTGACTCTTGCGGCTGCCCTGGTTGCCGACCGTGTACTCGCTGCGCAGCGCCTGCAGCGATTCCACCGGCAACGCCATCGTGGCCACCCATAGATCCCAGGCGTTGCGCTCGAAGTCTTCGTAGGTCCAGATCGCCAGGCCGCCGCGCCGCCGGCCGTCGAGCCGCACGCCGCCCCAGCCGGGGCCCCACGAGTTCTGCACCACGAAGCCCTGCTCGGCATAGCCGACGATCGCGAACGCGTGGCCGACGGCGTCGCCGTTGCGCGAGAGCGGAATCACCCCGCCCTTGGGCTTGGCCCAGCCGCCGTGGGTGGCCGCGGCGGCGAACACCACGCCCACTTCGTTCAGCGCGCACTGCATGTCGGTGCGACGCGGCAGCACGCGGTAGTAGACGCCGAGCGGGCGCTTCAGCGCATCGGCCTGACGGTCGAGCGTGAGGGCCACGTCCTTCGGGTCGTCGCTCGGCCACGCCTCCTCGGCGCAGACGCCGTGCTTGTACCAACCCTTCATCGCGCCGCGCGCACTCGACCAGTCGTAGCGGTTGCCGGGCCACTGGTCGTAGCGCTTGGCGGTCTCGAACAGCATGCGGGCGCTGGCGCGCTGGCGGTCGCCGCGCAAGTGGAGCAGGTAGTTGATCGTGGCGGCCAGGCCGAAGCCGGTGCACGCGCCCTCCTGCTTCTGGTCGAGGATCTCGATGGCCGACCACTCGGGCAGCAGCTCGGCGCGCAACTGCTTGAGCAGCGCCGGCCGATAGATCAGGTCGCGCGAATCGAACGAGTCGCGATTCGTTCCCTTGGCGAGCTTGGCCATGTCTGATCCTCCTGCAAGGCGACGAGGATACTCCGACCCCGCTGTCGGTGGACACTATTCGCCTGCGTGCAGGCCGGCAGCCGAATACCGCACCCTTCCAGTGCGACTTTCCACGCGCTCGACCGACGATTCGCCCAATGAACGTCGGGCCTTGTCGTCGAACCATTGCCACTGCGCGCCATGTCCGGTAGGATCGCGCCCATGTTCTCGATCGCCCTCTTCGCGCCGCGCGGCAGCCTCTGCCCGGTGACCGCTCAGGTCACGGGTTGGCTGTGCGTGCGTGGTTTGTCGGCCGCGACGGCAACCCGTCAGACGGCCGCACACTCCTGAGCCCGGCGATCACCCTCTCCCCCCAAGCGCAACTTCAGATCGTCGGGCCCCAAGCCCCGCGCTGACCCGCGTGCCGGCCCACGGCCCGCGCGCTCCACTCTGAAGGTGACCCCATGCACGCGCTGGAACTCGAGCGTACGCTCACGGAACTGGACCTCGTCCGCATCAAGAACCTGATTCGCCGCGACCTGCGCGAGCGGTTGCCTGCCGCGCTGACGCAGCAGATCGAGGTGGCGCTCGACTCGAGCGCCGTCGTGCCCGCGCGCGAGGTACCGCCCGACGTGGTGACGATGTACTCGCAGGTGATGCTGCTCGACCGCGCGAACAGCGAGCGCACCAAGGTGGCGCTGTGCTACCCGGCCGACGCTGAGCCGGCAGCGGGCTTCATCTCGGTGCTGTCGCCGCTGGGGCTGAGTCTGCTCGGCCTGCGCGTGGGCGACGTCGCGCGCTGGCGCACGCCGGCGGGCGAGCGCGCGGCCGAGGTGCTGGAGATCCTCTTCCAGCCCGAGGCCAGCGGCGACTACTCGCTGTAGGAAGCCGCCGCCTCGCGGCCGCGGCGGGCGGCACGCTCGCCGACGACACGGCCGCTGCGCGCGTGCAGCGCGACTGCACGCCCCGATGCAACTCATGAGGAGAGACCCATGCCTCGGATCGCCACGATCCTGGCCGCTACCGACTTTTCGGCAAGCGGCAACAACGCCGTTGCCCGGGCCGCACGGCTGGCCCGACACCTGAACGCCCGCCTGACGCTGCTGCACGTGGTGAGCCCGGCCGGCCCGCCGCTGCGCCGCTGGTTCTCGCGCCCGATCGCCATCGCGCTCGAGGCCGCCCGCGCGCAGGGTGCGCTGAGCCGGCTCGGCATCGACATCGCCGGCCCTCTCGACGTGGCCGCGGCCGTCGAGGTGCGAGTCGGCAACCCGCGCGTTGAATTGCTGCAAGCCAGCGCGCAGGCCGACCTGCTGGTGCTCGGCCATCGCCACCGGAACCCGCTGCTGCGCCTGGCCCGGGGCAGCATGGCCGATCGCGTGCTGCGATCCGGCCGCACGCCAGTGCTGGTGGTCAAGCGCAACGCCGAGAGGTCGTATCGACAGGCGCTGGTGCCGGTGGATTTCAAGTCGCACGCCGACGCGGCGTTGCAGGTTGCCGCCACGCTGGCGCCCGAGTGGGGCATCCAGGTCTTCCACTCGATCGACACCTTGGGCGAAGCCGTGCTGCGCGATTTCGACGCGACGGAGATCACCTTGCGCAACGCCAGGGCCCGCCAGGAGACACACGTCCACGCGCGCATGCGCCGCAGCGTGGCCCGGCTCGGACTCGACGCCAGGCGCATCAGCTTCGCGCTGGCCCATGGCGCGCCGGCCCGCTCGACGCTGTGGCAACTGCGGGCGTCGGCCGCCGATCTCGTGGTGGCCGGCAAGCAGCCGCGCTCGGCGATCGCCGGTCTTGTGCCGGGCAGCGTGAGCCACCGCCTGCTCGCCAAAGCCGACTGCGACACCTTGATCGTGCCGCGCGCCGCGCGCGCGGTGATGCCGATGCGCGCGTCGCCTTTCGCGCGCGCACAACTGCCCACCGGGCAACACTGAGGAGAAGCGCATGAACAACGCATTCACGCCTTGGTTCGATCTGATGATGGGGCACGCCACGCCGCTGCAGCGCGCCGCCTGGTTCGTGCTCGGCAGCGTCGAGCGCGAACAACGGCTCAACCTCGATGCGCTGACGGCTTCCTGGCTGCGCCCGCCGATGGCGTGGTGGACGGTACCCGCCCCGGCCCGGCGCGAGAAGCCGCCGGGCATCGTGAAGAGGCATCGCGCGGCGTGCGGCGGCGTGCGGCCGCTCCCCCGCCTCGCCGACCGCGGCCGGCCCCGTCGAGCGGGCGCCGCAGTGACCACCAGCGCCTGAGCGTCGCGCGCGGCCTGCTCTATCAGCTGCAGGCCGCCGCGCGAAATCAGGCAGCGGCCTGCACCGATCAGCGCGACCGTGTTGAATAGCGTGGCATGTCGTCGGGGCCTTGGGCCACAGGCACCGGGCCACTTGCGTAGATCTGCTGGCCAAAGCGAGACGCGGCGTGGCGCCCGCTCGAGCCCACCCTTCCCGCGCGCAATGAGCGATCGTGTCTACGGCAAGGTGCTGAGAGAGACCGACGCACTCGCCGAGTT
>DASURM010000505.1:0-2147 GCA_036280035.1 Burkholderiaceae bacterium
TGTTGGGCGTGGGCGAAGGCGGCTTCAGGCGGCCTTCGTGCACGCCGAGGTCCGCCGGTGCCGTGCCGCGCAGCGCGCCGGCGCGGCCGGCGGCCCACAGCGCCAACGCCAACAGCGCCAGCGTCCACAGGAGCCAGCGCAGGATTCTCATGCGCAGCGATGGCGGCGGCGCGTGGATCCTCAGCGCCGTCGGCTGCCGCCGAAGAGGCCGCCGAGCACGCCGCGCACGATTTCGCGGCCCACCGACGAGCCGATCGATCGCATCGCCGAGCGCGCGGCCGATTCGGCCAGGCCTTCGTGTTTGCCGCCGCGCGGCCCGGTGGAGCCGAACAGCACGTCTTTCAGGCCGCCGAGCAGGCCGCCGTCGTCGGCCGGTGCGCCGCCGCTGCCGCGCCCGGTGCCGCTCGGCGCCGAGCCGCCGTTGCCGGCGGCCGTTGCGCTCGCCGCGGCGCGGCTCTTCAGCTTCTCGTACGCCGATTCGCGGTCGGCCATCTTGTCGTAGACGCCGGCCACCAGCGAGTCGCTGATCAGCGCCTTGCGCTGGTCGGGCGTGATCGGGCCGATCTGGCTGCCGGGCGGCAGCACGAACACACGCTCGGTGATGCTCGGCCGGCCCTTCTCGTCGAGCAAGCTCACCAGCGCCTCGCCGACCGCCAGCTCGGTGATCGCCTTGGACATGTCGCCCACCAACGGGTTCGCGCGCATCGTGTCGGCGGCGGCCTTCACCGCCTTCTGGTCGCGTGGCGTGAAGGCGCGCAGTGCGTGCTGCACGCGGTTGCCGAGCTGCGCCAGCACGGTGTCGGGCACGTCGAGCGGGTTCTGCGTGACGAAGAAGACGCCGACGCCCTTGCTGCGCACCAGCCGCACCACCAGCTCGATGCGCTCGACCAGCGCGTCGGGCGCATCCTTGAACAGCAGGTGCGCCTCGTCGAAGAAGAACACCAGCTTGGGCTTGTCGAGGTCGCCCACCTCGGGCAGCGTCTCGTACAGCTCCGACAGCATCCACAGCAGGAAGGTGGCGTACAGCCGCGGCGCGTTGAGCAGCTTGTCGGCGGCGAGGATGTTGACGACCCCCCTGCCTTTGACGGTCTGCATGAAGTCGCCGATGTTGAGCATCGGCTCGCCGAAGAACTTGTCGCCGCCCTGTTCGTCGATCTGCAGCAGCCCGCGCTGGATCGCGCCGATGCTGGCGGCGCTGACGTTGCCGTACTCGGTGGTGAACTGCGCCGCGTTGTCGCCCACGTGCTGCAGCATCGCGCGCAGGTCTTTCATGTCGAGCAGCGCCAGGCCGTTGTCGTCGGCGATCTTGAACACCAGCTGCAGCACGCCGGCCTGGATGTCGTTCAGCTCGAGCATGCGCGCCAGCAGCAGCGGGCCCATGTCGGAGACGGTGGCTCGCACCGGGTGGCCCTGCTCGCCGAACACGTCCCACAGCGTGGCGGGGCAAGACACGCTTTCAGGGGCCGTCAGGCCCCGCTCGCGTATCAGCTTCAGCACCTTGTCGGGCAGCTTGCCGGTCTGCGTGATGCCGGTGAGGTCGCCCTTGACGTCGGCCATGAACACCGGCACGCCGAGCTTCGACAGGTTCTCGGCGATGGTCTGCAGCGTGATCGTCTTGCCGGTGCCGGTGGCGCCGGTGATCAGCCCGTGGCGGTTGGCCAGCGCGGGCAGCAGAAAGCACTCGATGTCGCCGTGCTTGGCAACCAGGATGGGATCGGCCATGCGCAACCTCTGCCGGACTTGGCTGCGCGGGAGTCTACATCCGTGAAAACCCGCGTGGCGACCGGCGGACGCGCGGCCGCTTACGCCTGCGTGTTGAGCCTGCTCAATCGCCCGGACAACGCAGAGGGAAGAATCGAGCAACCCCTAGAAGAGAACAACCGGCGATCCAAAGGAGCGAGGATGGGCAGCAATCTCGAGCGTGGGCTGATGGCGTTGGCCATTGCCTGGGGTGGTTGCGTCGGCATGGCGGCGGCGGCCGACATCGATGCCGACGCGGCGCAGGCGTTGCTGAAGAAGAGCGACTGCGGCAAGTGCCATTCGGTCGACAAGAAGAAGGATGGGCCTTCCTACAAAGAGACAGCGGCCAGGCTCAAGGGCAAGGCCGGGGCCGAGGACGAGCTGTACAAGCATCTGACCACGGGGCC
>DASURM010000506.1:0-4615 GCA_036280035.1 Burkholderiaceae bacterium
GCGCCGGGCTCGACGCTGTTGCCGCTGGAGTAGATCCAGCGCCGCGCGCGCTGCGCGACCTCGGCATCGAACGGGTCGCCCGCCTCGACGAAGGCGTCGTAGGCGTCGGCATCGAGCACCTCGGCCCACAGGTAGACGTAGTAGCCGGCGGCGTACGCCGAGCCCGAGAACAGGTGCTGGAAGTGCGGCAGCCGATGGTTGAGCCCGGCCACCGCCGGCGCGCCACGCTGCTCGAGCACGCGCTGCTCGAAGGCGACGACGTCGTCGATCGGCTCGCTCGCCGCGTGCGCCGCCAGGTCGACCAGCGCGCTGGCGGCGTAGCGCACCGACTCATAGCCCTGGCCGAAGCGGCGCGCCGCGCGCACGCGCTCGATCAGCGCGTCGGGAATCGGCTCGCCGGTGGCGTGGTGGCGCGCGTGGCGCCTGAGCACCGCGGGCTCGTCGATCCAGTGCTCGAACAGTTGCGACGGCAGCTCGACGAAGTCGCGCAGCACCTGCGTGCCCGACAGCCGCTCGTAGCGCACGTCGGACAGCAGGCCGTGCAGGCCGTGGCCGAACTCGTGGAACAGCGTGCGCACGTCGTCGAGCGACAGCAGCGTCGGGCCGTCGCCGCGCGCGAAGTTGTTGTTGTTGAGCACCACCGGCTGCGACTCGAAGCCGTTGCGGTGCTGCCAGCGCAACACGCTCATCCAGGCACCGCTGCGCTTGCCGGCACGCGCGAAGTTGTCTTGCACGAACAGCCCGATCACCCGGCCGCTCGCATCGGTCACCTCGTAGGCGCGCGCGTCGTCGTGATAGGTGCGCAGGTCGTCGCGCGGCGCGAAGGTCAGGCCGAACAGCCGCTGCGCGCAGTCGAACGCCGCGCTGACCATCGCCGGCAGCGAGAAGTACGGTTTCAGCTCGGCGTCGTCGAGCGCGTAGTGCTGGCGGCGCACCTGCTCGGCCCAGTAGCGCCAGTCCCACGGCTCGAGCGCATCGCGATCCGCACCTCGGGCGCGCCGCGCCGCTTCGAGCATCTGGCGCTCGCGCTCCAGCGCCGGCACCGCCCTGGCCCACACCTGCTCGAGCAGCGCCCACACGGGCGGCTGCGCGCGCGCCATGGTGTCGGCCAGCGCATGGTCGGCATAGCTCGCGTCGCCGTGCAGCGCGGCCTGCTCGCGACGCAGCGCCAGGATCTCGCACGCCACCGGCCGGTTGTCGTGCTCGCCCGGGTGCTCGCCGCGCGACACCCAGGCGCGCCAGGCCTGTTCGCGCAGGTCGCGCCGCTCCGAGAAGCCGAGAAACGGCACGATCAGCGAGCGCGCCAGCGTGATCGCGTGGCCGCCGGGCAGGCCGTGGTCGACTGCTGCCTGGTGCGCCGCGGCGCGCAGGAATTCCGGCAGCCCCGCGAGATCGGCCTCGCCGCGCAGCTCCAGCAGGTACGACGCCTCGTCGTGCAGCACGTTCTGCGCGAAGGTCGTCGTCAGCTCGGCCAGGCGCTCCTCGATCTGCGCGTAGCGCCGGCGCGCACCGGCCTGCAGCCGGGCGCCGGCGCGCACGAAGTCCAGGTGCACGCGCTCGAGCAGACGCAGTTGCTCCGGGTCCAACCCCAGCGCATCGCGCCGGGCATGCAGCGCATCGACGCGCGCGAACAGCGCCGCGTCCATGTACACCGCGCTCGAGTGCGCGGCCAGCGGCGCGGCCATCTCGCGCTGCACGGCCTGTAGCGCGTCGTCGGTGGCCGACGCCGCCAGGTTGTGGAACAGCGCTTCCACGCGCGACAGCAGGCGGCCCGTCGCATCGAATGCGGCGAGCGTGTTGGCGAAGGTCGGCGCGTCGGGCTGCGCCACGATGCGCGCCAGTTCGTCGCGATGCTCGCGCATGCCGCGCTCGAACGCGGGCCTGAAGTGCCCCGGCCGCACGGCGTCGAACGGCGGCAGGCCGAACGGCGCATCCCATGGTGTCAACAGCGGATTGATCGGGGCATCCAACGAATGGGCTCCGGCGCGTCCCTCGCGGTCGCACGAATCATGCCATCGCCTGCACGGGGATGCTGCGCGCAGTACCCGCGCTCGGAGCGGGGTCGCCTCGTTGGCCACGCAGCCATCTCGACCGGCCGAATCAGCCTTGTCCGCGATCGATCGCGTCGGATTTGCTACCCTCGCCCGACCGCATCGTGCCCGCACTGCGGTGTGCACGCCTCGCCGCGATCGCGGTGCCAATCGCCGCATGGCCGACCCCGACCCCTACCTCTGGCTCGAAGACGTTCACGGCGAGCGCGCGCTCGCTTGGGTGCGCGAGCGCAATGCGCTCGCGCGCCGCTCCCTCGAGGCGTGGCCGGACTTCGCCGCCACGCGCTCGCGCATCCGCGAGGTGCTCGACTCGCGCGAGCGCATCCCGGGCGTCGCGCGCCGCGGGTCGTGGCTATACAACTTCTGGCAGGACGCCGATCACCCGCGCGGCGTGTGGCGGCGCACCACGCTGGCCGAGTACCGCAAGCCGCAGCCGGCGTGGGACGAACTGATCGACCTCGACGCGCTCGGTGCCGCCGAACACGAGAACTGGGTGTGGGCCGGCGTCGCCTGCCTGCGCCCGCGCGATTCGCGCTGCCTGTTCAAGCTGTCGCGCGGCGGTGCCGACGCGCACGTGGTGCGCGAGTTCGACCTCGACGCGCGGCGCTTCGTCGCCGGCGCCGAAGCGTTCGACCTGCCCGAGGCCAAGAGCGACATCGACTGGCTCGACGCCGACAGCGTGCTGGTGGCCACCGATTTCGGCGCCGGCTCGCTCACCGATGCGGGCTACCCGCGCCTGGTCAGGCGCTGGCGCCGCGGCCAGCCGCTGGCCGAAGCGGCCACCGTGTTCGAAGCGCGGGCCAGCGACGTGGCCGCGGGCTTCACGATCGACCTGACGCCGGGCTACGAGCGTATCGTGCTGGCGCGCCAGATCGATTTCTACACGAGCGCGCTCTGGCTGCTGCGCGACGACCGCCTGCTGCCGATCGACAAGCCGATCGATGCGCAGGTCAGCCTCTGGCGCGAGCACGTGCTGATCGCGCTGCGCAGCGACTGGGCCGTCGGCGGCACCACCCACCGTCGCGGCTCGCTGCTGGTGGCCCCGGCGGCCGACTACCTAGCCGGCCGGCGCGAGCTGGCGGTTCTGTTCGAGCCGACGCCGACCTGCTCGCTCGCCGGCTTCACCACGACGCGATCGTGCCTGCTGCTCAACCTGCTCGACAACGTCGCCAGCCGCGTGCAGGAGTGGCGGCTCGAAGCCGGGCGCTGGCGCTGCCGCGACGTCGACACGCCGCACCCCGGCACGATCGCGCTGGCCGCGCTGCACGACTCGATGATCGAGTGCGACGACCTCGCCGAGGCCTACTGGCTGCAGTACAGCGACTTCCTGAGGCCCGATTCGCTGCTGCTCGCCGCCACCGGCAGCGACCGGCGCGAGACCGTGAAGGCGCGGCCGCGCTTCTTCGACGCCGCCGGCATGCGCGTCGAGCAGCACGCCGCCACCTCGGGCGACGGCACGCGGGTGCCCTACTTCGTGGTGTGGCCGCGCGGCGCCACCGCCGACGGCGCAAACCCGACGCTGCTCACCGGCTACGGCGGCTTCGAGGTATCGCAGCTACCGTGGTACTCGGGCGCGATCGGTCGCGCCTGGTTCGACTCGGGCGGCGTGTTGGTGGTGGCCAACCTCCGCGGCGGCGGCGAGTTCGGCCCCGCGTGGCACCAGGCCGCCGTCGGCGAACACAAGCAGCGCAGCTACGATGACCTCATCGCGGTGGCCGAGGACGTGATCGCGCGCCGCATCACCGCGCCGCATCACCTGGGCATCAAAGGCGGCAGCAACGGCGGCCTGCTGGTCGGCGCGGTGATGCTGCAGCGGCCCGAGCTGTTCAACGCCGTGGTGTGCCAGGTGCCGCTGCTCGACATGAGGCGCTACCACAAGCTGCTCGCCGGCGCGTCGTGGATGGCCGAGTACGGCGACCCCGACCAACCCGAGCAATGGGCCTGGATCGCGCGCTACAGCCCGTACCAGAATGTGCGCAGGCAGCAGCATCTGCCGCGCGTGCTGTTCATCACCAGCACGCGCGACGACCGCGTGCACCCGGCTCACGCGCGCAAGATGGCCGCGCGCATGCTCGAACAGGGACACGACCTGCTCTACTACGAGAACATCGAAGGCGGCCACGGCGCGGCGGCCGACAATGCGCAGCGCGCCGACATGCAGGCGCTCGAGTTCAGTTTTCTGTGGCAGCAACTGAAGCGTTGAGATGAGCCAGGCGCAGACATCCGAAGTGATGCACAACCAGGAGGCCGCGCGCTTCGAGCTGCGCGTGCAGGGGCAGCTCGCGTTCGCGCAGTACCAGTTGATCGACGGCGTGATGTGGCTCACCCACACCGAGACACCGCCAGCGCTGCGCGGGCACGGACTGGCCGCGCAGGTGGTGCGCGCGGCGCTCGACCACGCGCGCACGCACGGCCTGCGCGTGCGGCCCGCGTGCAGCTACGTGCGCGCCTACCTGCGCCGCCACCCCGAGGCGCAGGATCTAGGGTCTGTTGACATATGAATCGTGGCCGCGTGGCCGCCCCAAGCGGGCGCAATCTAGGCGCGAAGCCGCCGACGTGGCGGG
>DASURM010000507.1:0-3034 GCA_036280035.1 Burkholderiaceae bacterium
TCGGCGAGCTGGTGCCCAAGCGCCTGGGGCAGATGTTCCCCGAGACGGTGGCACGCCACGTGGCGACGCCGATGCAATGGGCATCCAAGGCGGCACGTCCGTTCGTCTGGCTGCTGTCGGCCTGCACCGAAGGCATCCTCAAGCTGCTGGGCATCGGCGACCAGCCGGCGCGGCCGGTGACCGAGGAGGAGATCGCGGCCAGTCTGGAGGAGGGCGTCGACGCCGGCGTGATCGAGGTGCAGGAGCACCAGATGGTGCGCAACGTGTTCCGCCTCGACGAGCGGCAGATCGGCTCGATGATGATCCCGCGCACCGAGATCGCCTGGGTCGACGTCGACGCGCCGCTGGCCGACGTGCTGGAGGTCATCTCGGCCGAGCCGCACTCGCGCCTGCCGGTGTGCCGCGGCGGCCTCGACGAGGTGATCGGCGTGCTGCCGACGCAGCGCCTGATCGCGCCGCTGGCCGCCGGCCGGACGCTCGTGCTGGCCGAGTTGGTGGAGCCCGCGGTGTTCGTGCCCGAGACGCTGTCGGGCATGGAGCTTCTCGAGCACTTTCGCGTCAGCGAGGCGCAACTGGTGTTCGTGGTCGACGAGTACGGCGCGGTGCAGGGCGTGATCACCGTGCGCGACGTGCTCGAGGCGATCACCGGCGAGTTCGCGCCGCCGAGCGCCGACAACGCCTGGGCCGTGCAGCGCGACGACGGTAGCTGGCTGATGGACGGCCTGATCCCGGTGCCCGAGCTGAAAGACCGGCTCGATCTGCGCGATCTGCCCGAAGAAGACCGCGGCCGCTACAACACGCTGGCCGGCATGATCATGCTGCTGCTCGGGCGCCTGCCCGACGTCACCGACCATGTCGACTGGGAAGGCTGGCGCTTCGAGGTGGTCGACCTCGACGGCAAGCGCGTCGACAAGGTACTCGTCAGCCGCGCGCCGGTGGGCGACGCGGCCGACGCCGCCGTCTGATCGACCGCGCTCGCCCGCTTCAGGCTTGCAGCCCGCGCCGGCGCCTGCATGCGCCGGCCCCATCGTAGGCGCGACCGGGTACGCAGGTACCCGGTCGCGTCCGACTCAGGCGGCGACCGCCTCGTGCAGCTCGCCGTGCACGCGCAGCGTGGCCACGCAGGCGCGCGCCGCCTCGCGCCCCTTGAGCACGAGGTGCTCGGCGAAGAAGCGGGCGTGCGTCTCGTGCTCGTGAAACGCCTGCGGCGTCAGCACCGCCGACAGCACCGGCACGCCGCTGTCGAGCTGCGCGCGCATCAGGCCGTCGATCACCGCGTTGGCGACGAACTCGTGACGGTAGATGCCGCCGTCGACCACCAGCGCGCAGGCGACGATCGCCGCGTAGCGACCCGAGCGCGCGAGCGCCTGGGCGAGCAGCGGGATCTCGAACGCGCCCGGCACGTCGAAGGTATCGACGGTGCCGGCGGCGACACCCATCGAGTCCAATTCATCGAGAAGAGCGTCGCGGGCCTGCGCCACGAGGTCGGCGTGCCATTGCGCGCACACCACCGCGAGCCGCTGCGGCTTGACGCCGGCGATCGGAAAGAACTTGGGATACTGATTCATGGTGACTCCAACATTGGCTACCTGAATCAGGGCGCACGAACCACGCCGGCGCGCGCGCACGCGCGCGGCCGACGCAGCGTCGCGCTCTCTTTCATCCGGACTGTGACCGTCGGCCCTGGATTCGCACCAGATCTGCTGACCCCATGGTCCGAAGGTCGGGCCACGGGCGCTCGCGGGCTGACGCCATACTGCAGCGCATCACCGCCGGTGGGGAGTTCCGCCCCGCCCTGAGAACGCACCGGCACCAGCGGCACCGGTGCCGCGAGTCTAAGCCTTGCCGCGCGGCCGCCTCGGGTCACCACCCGCATGCCGCGCCGGGGATATCTGCTAGGGTGGTCGTGGCTTCTCGCGGCGCGCTCAAGATTGGCGCACGGACCTCGACTGAACGGAGACTGAAATCATGATCCACCTGCACCGGCGCCAACTGCTGTCGTGGGGTGCGGCGCTGGCGGCGATGCCGTTGGCGCACGCGCAGAGCGACACCGTGAAGATCGGCCTCATCCTGCCGATGACCGGGCAGCAGGCCTCCACCGGCCGCCAGATCGAGGCCGCGGTCAAGCTGTGGCAGTCGCAGCACGGCAACAAGGCCGGCGGCAAGACGGTCGAGGTGATCCTCAAGGACGACGCCGCGGTGCCCGACACCACGCGCCGCCTCGCCCAGGAGCTGGTGGTCAACGACAAGGTCGCCGTGCTCGCGGGCTTCGGCATCACGCCGACGGCGATGGCCACCGCGTCGATCGCCACCCAGAGCAAGACGCCGATGGTGGTGATGGCCGCCGCCACGTCGGCGATCACCGAAGCCTCGCCGTTCATCGTGCGCACCAGCTTCACGCTGCCGCAGGCGACGGTGGGCATCGCCGACTGGGCGGCCCGCAACGGCATCAAGAAGGCGGTGTCGCTGGTGGCCGACTACGGCCCCGGGTTCGACGCCGAGAAGTACTTCGACAGCCAGTTCCGCCTCGACGGCGGCCAGATGCTCGACAAGCTGCGCACGCCGCTGCGCAGCCCCGACTTCGCGCCGGTGCTGCAGAAGGTGCGCGACCTCAAGCCCGATGCGCTGTTCGTGTTCCTGCCGTCGGGGCAGGGTGCGCAATTCATGAAGCAGTTCGGCGAGCGCGGGCTCGACAAGGCCGGCATCCGGCTGATCGCCACCGGCGACGTGACCGACGACGACCAGCTCAACGACATGGGCGACGTCGCCCTGGGCGTGGTCACCTCGCACCACTACTCGGCGGCGCACCCGTCGCCGGCGAACAAGAAGTTCGTCGAGGCGTTCCAGAAGGCCAACAAGAACCTGCGCCCCAACTTCATGGCCGTGGGCGGCTACGACGGCATGCGCGTCATCTACGAAGCGCTGAAGAAGACCGGCGGCAAGGGCGGCGGCGAGGCGCTGGTGGCCGGCATGAAGGGCCAGATCTTCGAGAGCCCGCGCGGCCCGGTCTTCATCGACGCCCAGACCCGCGACA
>DASURM010000508.1:0-6136 GCA_036280035.1 Burkholderiaceae bacterium
ATCTACAGCGAGCTGACGGCGCTCGGAATCAACTTCTACGATTCCGAGGAAGTCGCGCGCGAGAAGATGAAGCTGCAGGACAAGCGCAAGGAGAAGCAAAAGCGCGAGCAGCAGGTCAAGACCACCATCCGCTACGACGACCCGATCCGCATGTACCTGCGCGAGATGGGGCGCGTGCCGCTGCTGGACCGCCAGGGCGAGATCGAGATTGCCAAGCGCATCGAGGGTGGCCTGCAGGCGATGATGTACGCGATCAGCGCGTCGCCGACGACGATCAACGAGATCCTGTCGATGGCCAAGAAGATCGCCGACGGCGCGATGCAGATCTCGGAGGCGGTGGACGGCTTCGTGTCGGACGATGAGGCCGACGACTACGTCGCCGAGGAAGATTTCGACGAGTTCGACGAGGAAGACGACGACGACGGCCAGGGAGGCAGCAAGGCGCTGACCAAGAAGCTCGAGGAACTGAAGGCGCAGGCGCTGGAGAAGTTCGCGCTGCTCGCGCAGCACTTCGAGAGGATGAGCCGGGCGTTCCAGAAGGAAGGCTACCGCTCGCCCGCCTACGACAAGGCGCAGCGCGCGATCTCCGACGACCTGATGACGATCCGCTTCACGGTCAAGACGATCGAGCGGCTGTGCGACATCCTGCGCTCGCAGGTCGACGACGTGCGGCGCTACGAGCGCGAGATTCGCAAGATCGTGGTCGACAAGTGCGGCATGCCGCAGGAGCACTTCATCCGCACGTTCCCGGCCAACGCGCTGAACCTCAAGTGGGCCGAGCGCGAGATCGCCGCCGGCAAGCCCTACGGCGTCGTGCTGATGCGCAACCTGCCGCCGATCCAGGAGCTGCAGCAGAAGCTGATCGACCTGCAGGCGCGGGCCGTGGTGCCGCTGGAGGATCTGAAGCAGATCAACAAGCGGATGAACGAGGGCGAGAAGGCCTCGCGCGACGCCAAGAAGGAGATGATCGAGGCCAACCTGCGCCTGGTGATCTCGATCGCCAAGAAGTACACCAACCGCGGCCTGCAGTTCCTCGACCTGATCCAGGAGGGCAACATCGGCCTGATGAAGGCGGTCGACAAGTTCGAATACCGCCGCGGCTACAAGTTCTCGACCTACGCCACGTGGTGGATCCGCCAGGCGATCACGCGCTCGATTGCCGACCAGGCGCGCACCATCCGCATTCCGGTGCACATGATCGAGACCATCAACAAGATGAACCGCATCTCGCGCCAGCACCTGCAGGAGTTCGGCTTCGAGCCCGACGCGCCGACCTTGGCCGAGAAGATGGAGATCCCCGAGGACAAGATCCGCAAGATCATGAAGATCGCCAAGGAGCCGATCTCCATGGAGACGCCGATCGGCGACGACGACGACTCGCACCTGGGCGACTTCATCGAGGACACCAACAACGTGGCGCCGGTCGACGCCGCGATGCAGGCCGGTCTGCGCGACGTGGTGAAGGACATCCTCGATTCGCTGACGCCGCGCGAGGCCAAGGTGCTGCGCATGCGCTTCGGCATCGAGATGAGCACCGACCACACGCTCGAAGAAGTGGGCAAGCAGTTCGACGTCACGCGCGAACGCATCCGCCAGATCGAGGCCAAGGCGATCCGCAAGCTCAAGCACCCCAGCCGATCAGACAAGCTCAGAACCTACTTGGACAATCTCTGATTGGCCAGGTAGGGGTCGCCGCAGGCGACCGCGACCGCGCGGCGGTCGCGTCCGATCCGGCGGCCGGGGCGGGGTGAAAGTCCCGATGGGGCGCGCGGGCGCCCACCTTAGACTCGCCGCGATGGAGCATCGGTACTTCGAAACGCGTGGCGAGGCGGCCGCCGACCGTGCGCACTGCTGGGGGTGCATCAACCGCAGCTTCTTCGGCGAGCTCGGCGTGCAGTGCCTCGACCCGGGTCCGTTCGACGCCGCGATGGCGGCCTACGAAGTGGGGCTGTTCAAGAGCCACTACGGCGTGTCGCCGCGCGACTTCAGGCAACAGGCGCTGGCCGCACCGGTGTCGCCCGCGCCGCGCGACCACTGACCTCCCGACCAGGAAGACATCCGGCGCGGGCCCGAATCGCCAGGCCTGCGCCGGGGCTACCACCTACCCTCTCGACGACCCTACTTGCGCTGATCCCACGGCGGGGCGAGCTTCAGGTTCCAGCCGCCACTCTGATGCGGGTAGACGAGCATGTGCTGGCCGTTCCACCACTGATTGGCCGTGCTGGTGATCAAGGCCAGGCCGGCCGCATCGAACTTGACGTCGCCCTGCACCGTGCCCTTGAACGCCTTGCCGACAATGGCATCGTGCACCGCCTTGGAGTCGACCGTGCCGGTGTTCTCGATCGCCTTCAGCAGCACCTGCGCGCTGGCGTAGAACATGCCCACGCTGGTGTTCGACTTGTTGTTGTGCTCCTTCATGTAGCGTTCGCCGAGCTCCTTGGCGCCGGGGTACGGGTATTGCATCGACCAGAAGCCGTCGGCCAGCACGTAGTTCGACGAATCGACCAGCGCCTCGCGGAACTCGTACGGCCAGGTGCCCTTCCAGCCGTGCAGGTACGGCACGCTGAAGTTCTGCTCCTTCATCTGGCGCACCAGCGTGATGGCGTCGACCGGGTTGCCGAACAGCAGCACTGCGTCGGCGCCGCGCGCCTTCATCTTGAGGATGTAGGCCGAGTAGTCCTTGGACGTGCGCGGCGTGTTCCTGGCGCTGAAGCACGGTTTGCCCGCGATGCGCGACGGCGCCAGCGTGCTGATCAACGCCAGCGTGGTCGCGGTGACCGCCGACCCGGGAATCTGCGCCTACGCCACCTCGAAGCACGCGCTGCTCGGGTTGATGCGCGTGGCCGCCAAGGAGGTGGCGTGGCGCCACATCCGCGTCAACGTGATCGCCCCGGGGCCGATCGCCAACTCGTTCCAGAGCGACATCGAGCAGCGCCTGTCCGGCGTGGTGGGGCGCGATGCGACGCAGATGCTCGACGGCATGATCCCGCTGGGTCGACACGCGCAACCGCGCGAGATCGCCGAGACGGTGCTGTTCCTGGCGAGCGAGCGCAGCAGCTTCTGCACCGGCAGCGTGTTCATGGTCGACGGCGGCATGCACGTCTGAGCGCGAGCGCCGCGCCCGCGTCGGCTCGGCACCATCGCCGAGCGCCGGCAGCCCGAACGGCGCGCCTTGCCGGTCGGTTGCAGCGTTACACTGCGCCGGACATGACGCGGATCTCCGAGCGCACTGTCCTGTTTGCCGACCTGCGCGGCAGCACGTCGCTGTACGAGACGCTCGGCAACGCCGAGGCCACGACGGTCGTCACCCACACCGTCACCGCGATGGCGCGCACCGTGCCCTCGTGCGGCGGCCAGCTGATCAAGACGCTGGGCGACGGCCTGATGGCGCTGTTCGACGCTTCCGAGGCGGGCCTGAAGTCGGCCGCACAGATGCACGACGAGTTGGAACACCTGGTGTCGCGCGGCCGCGAACACGGCGCGTCGGCCGGCCTGCGCAGCCTGCGCCTGCAGGTGGCGCTGGCGCGCGGCGAGGTCGTCGAAATGGCCGGCGACTGCTTCGGCGACGCGGTCAACGTCGCGGCCCGCCTGCTCGATCATGCCGGCGACGACGAGACCCTGGTCACCGCCGGCGTGCTGGCCGATCTGCCCGCCGCGCAACGCGCGCGCTTCCGCAGCCTCGACTGGATGCATCTGCGCGGTCGCGCCGAGCCGGTGCACGTGCACGTGCTGGGCCTGCGCCGCCAGGCCGACGCGGCCGCCGCGACGCAGTTCGGGCCGGTGGAGCAGGCGCCCGACCCCGAGGGCATTCGCCTGGCCTGGCAGGATCAGGTGCGGGTGTACGCGGCCGAGCATCTGCCGGTGGTGCTCGGGCGCAGCCCGCAGGCCACCTTCCGGCTCGACGACTCCAAGGTCTCGCGCTCGCACGCGCGCATCGACTGGACCGGCGGCACCTTCCAGCTCACCGACATGAGCTACAACGGCACCTACGTGCGCTTCGGCGGCAGCGACGAGCTGATCACGCTGCGCCGCGGCAGTTGCACGCTGCACGGCTACGGCGTCATCGGGCTGGGTGGCGCGCCGGCCGACGCCGCGTCGCCGAGCATCCGCTTCGACGTGCTGTCGATCGTCGACACCGTGCCGCACCTGACCTAGGGCACAGACTCGCGCGATGCGTTTCGCCGCGGAGCCCGCGCACGCGCAAGACCAGCCCGAGCGCACCGGCATCGTGCTGGTCAACCTCGGCACGCCCGATGCGCCGACGCCGAAGGCGGTGCGCCGCTATCTGCGGGAGTTCCTCGCCGATCCGCGCGTGGTCGAGATTCCGCGCGCGCTGTGGTGGCCGATCGTGCACGGCGTGATCCTGCGCACGCGGCCGGCGAAGTCGGCCGCCAAGTACGCCGCCATCTGGACCCGCGAAGGCTCGCCACTGGCCACCTGGACGCGCGTGCAGGCCACGCGCCTGCTCGGCTCGCTCGGCGAGCGCGGCCACGCGGTATTGGTGCAGTGGGCCATGCGCTACGGGCAGCCATCGATCGCCGGCGCGCTCGATGCGCTGAAGGCACAGGGCGCGACCCGCGTCCTGGTGATGCCGATGTATCCGCAGTACTCGGCAGCCACCACCGCGAGCACGTTCGATGCCCTCGCGGCGTGGTCGCGCCGCGTGCGCAGGCTGCCCGAACTGCGCGTCGTCAACCAGTTCCACGACGACGCGGCCTACATCGCCGCGCTCGGCGCGCGCGTCACCGAGCACTGGATGCGCGAGGGCCGCGAAGGCATGCTGGTGATGAGCTTCCACGGGCTGCCCGCGCGCACGCAGACGCTCGGTGACCCCTACCGCGACCAGTGCCTGGAAACCGCACGCCTGCTGGCCGAGCGGCTCGCGCTGCCGACCGATCAGTACGTCGTCACCTTCCAGAGCCGCTTCGGCCGCGCGCGCTGGCTCGAGCCCTACACCGACGCCACGCTGCGCAAGCTCGCGCGGCAGGGCCACGAACGGGTCGACGTGGTCTGCCCCGGCTTCGTCGCCGATTGCTTGGAGACGCTGGAGGAAATCGGCATCGAGGGCCGCAAGAGCTTCCTCGCCGGCGGCGGCAAGACCTTCCACCTGATTCCGTGTCTGAACGACAGCCCGCCGTGGATCGACGCGCTGGCCAGGCTGGCGATCCGGCAGATGCAAGGCTGGCCGGCGCAGCCCGGGGGCGGGCCATCGCAGCGCGAGCCTGCGATGGCCACTGGCGTACGGCGTTAGGCAGGCTTGCGGTCGACCCGCCCACGCCGCATCCAGCGCAGCAGCCGCGGCACCGCCAGCACCGCGACCACCACCGCCAGCAGCAGCGCCGACACCGGCCGCTCGACGAAGACGCGCCAGTGGCCCTCGCCGATGGCCAGCCCGTTGCGCATCTGCGCCTCGGCCAGCGGCCCGAGGATCATGCCGACGATCACCGGCGCGGTGGGAAAGTCGAAGCGCCGCATCAGCACGCCGATCAGACCGATGGCGAGCATCAGGAAGAGATCGAAGGCGCTCTGGCGCATGCCGTAGACGCCGACGGTGGCGAAGATCAGGATGCCCGCACAGAGCTGCGGCCGCGGGATCTGCAGCAGCTTGACCCACACGCCCACCAGCGGCAGGTTGAGCACCAGCAGCATGACGTTGCCGATGTACAGCGAGGCGATCAGCGCCCACACCAGCGCGGCGTTCTTGTCGAACAGTTGAGGCCCCGGCTGCAGTCCGTAGTTCTGGAACGCACCGAGCAGGATCGCCGTCGTGTTCGACGTCGGGATGCCGAGCGTCAGCAGCGGGATCAAGGTCGCGGTGATCGCTGCGTTGTTGGCTGCCTCGGGTCCGGCCACGCCTTCGATCGCGCCGGTGGTGCCGAACTCGTGCCGGTGCTTCGACAGCTTCTTCTCGGTGGCATAGCTGATGAAGGTCGGGATCTCGCTGCCGCCGGCGGGAATGCAGCCGAACGGCGCGCCGATGAAGGTGGCGCGCAGCCACGCCGGCCACGACCGGCGCCAGTCCTCGCGCGTCATGTGCACCCTGCTCATCGGGTTGCGCGTCTCGACCTCGCGCGCCTGGTACAGCACGAAGTACAGCGCCTCGGCCACCGCGAACAGGCCCACCGCGATCAGCACC
>DASURM010000509.1:0-2013 GCA_036280035.1 Burkholderiaceae bacterium
GACGGTCGAGGAGGCGACGAATGTGCAGGTGTGGCCCTGCTGGGTCCAGGTGACGAGCGTGTGCTCACCCGCTTGGGCGACGTGGTAGGTGTTGCCGGCGCGGGTCACCTGGTGTCCGGGCGGGTGCTCTGCGAGGGGCTCGCCGGCACCGCGATCGTGCGCACGCGCCTGTACGACGCGTCGGGGCAAGGCATCGAGATCACCGAGTTCACGTGCAGCACGATGTCTACGGCAACATCGTCGGCGCCTCGCAGGCGTTTCACGACCACCGGCTCGTGCTGGCGCTGCCCGAGCGCTCGGTGCACTGGCGCGAGCGCGCCGAGCGCGTTCGCGCGCGCATCCTGAGCGAGGCGTGGAGCGAGCCGCGGCGCGCATTCGTCGAGAGCTTCGGCGGCAAGGATCTCGACGCCAGCGTGCTGCTGATGGCCGAGGGCTTTCTCGATGCGCGTGATCCGCGCTTCGTCGCCACCGTCGAGGCCCTCGAGCGCACGCTCGGCGACGGCCCGTTCATGCGCCGCTACGAGGCGGCCGACGACTTCGGCGTGCCGCAGACCGCGTTCAACGTGTGCGCGTTCTGGCGCGTCGATGCGCTGGCGCGCATCGGCCGGCGCGAACAGGCGCGCGAGCACTTCGAAGCGTTGCTGGCGCACCGCAACCCGCTCGGGCTGCTGTCGGAAGACATCGACCCGCGGACCGGCCAGCTATGGGGCAACTTCCCGCAGACCTACTCGATGGTGGGCATCGTCGACGGCGCGATGCAGCTGTCGGCGCCGTGGGACAGGGCGGTCTGGCGCAGCCGGGTTGAGCGGTATCAATGCCCCGTCGAGGCGGCGCCGAGGGGGTCTGTTGCGTTGCACAAATCTTCTGGCAACATAGCTCGCCGAAACCGTGGCCCACCGGGCGCGGCAGCCATCGCAGAAGGGAGCCAACATGAACCCGGGGTCGAAACTGGCGCAGAGCCAGCGCGTGGGCGTCAAGGTCGCACGCATCTACCAGAAGCGGGTCGAGAAGGCCCGCGAGCAGTTCCAACAGCGGCTGACGCAGGCCGCGCAGACCGCCGGCCTCGACACGCCGGCCGGCTTGGTGACGCCGCTCGATCCGGCCGCGGGCGCGCGCTATGCGGTCGACGCCGCGCAGCGCACGATCCTGTTCTGGCACACGCTGTGGCAGCGCGGCAACAACTTCGTCGAGAACAACGCGCAGGGGCTGAAACCGGTGCTGCACTTCGACTACGAAACCGTCGTCGACGGCCGCACGCTCGAACGCCCGGTGAACTACGCGCTGCTGCGCATCGTGCCGCCGGCGGGCGTCAGCGTCGACGACATGCGCCGGCCCTACGTCATCATCGACCCGCGCGCCGGCCACGGCCCGGGCATCGGCGGCTTCAAGGACGACTCGCAGGTCGGTGTCGCGCTGCGCGCCGGGCATCCGGTGTACTTCGTCATCTTCTTCCGCGACCCCGAGCCCGGCCAGACGCTGCTCGACGTCTGCAAGGCCGAGCAGCGGTTCGTCAAGAAGGTGCGCGCGCTGCACCCGAAGGCACCGAAGCCGGCGATCGTCGGCAACTGCCAGGGCGGCTGGGCGGCGATGATGCTGGCCGCCTCCGACCCCGACGACACCGGCCCGATCGTCATCAACGGCGCGCCGATGTCGTATTGGGGCGGCGCCTGGAGCGAAGGCGCAGGCGACAACCCGATGCGCTATGCCGGCGGCCTGCTCGGCGGCACCTGGCTGTCGTCGCTGACGGCCGACCTCGGCAACGGCAAGTTCGACGGCGCGCACCTGGTGCAGAACTTCGAGAACCTGAACCCGGCCAACAGCCTGTGGGACAAGTACTACCACCTCTACGCCAACGCCGACAGCGAGCCGCCACGCTTCCTCGAGTTCGAGCGCTGGTGGGGCGGCTACTACCTGATGAACCGCGAGGAGATCGAGTGGATCACGCGCAACCTGTTCATCGGCAACAAGCTGTGGAGCGGTGAAACCAAGAGCGCGGAAGGCAAGTCGTTCGAT